>DAOORH010000494.1:0-2435 GCA_035389145.1 Cellvibrio sp. | reverse complement strand
CCAAGGCGCTCATTTAAAATATCGCGGAAGGCATCTATATACACCGAGAATTTTTCATCGAGATCACCCGGTAGAAAGCCTAGATTTTCACCCGACTCAACCGCAGGGCGCGTAAGAATAATGCGCTCGATACGGCCCGACTCCAACGCTTCTGCAGCCAAGGCTCCCGCACAATAGCTTTTACCTGTACCGGCAGGGCCAATACCAAAAGTTAAGGCATGATGATTAATGGCATTGATATATTCTTGCTGAGCTTGGTTTTTTGCGCGGAGAGGTTGGGCGGAGCGAGGGGGAGAGTAAGCTGTTTCGACTTGTTTCGAGCGGGATTTTAGATCAACTATGTTGTCATCGATTCTCGGCTGTTTTCGCGACGACTTGTGTCGTGAACTTTTTTGGATACTGTCATTCGAGAAACTACTATGGGAATTGCTGTGTCTAGCGTGATTTCTTCTTGCCATAAATGGTCACCGCCCTTAGCTATAAAGTTAACAACAGGTTCAAAGTTAACAACAAGGTTGCTTTCTAGTTTCTATTAGCGCACTGCTTATTAATAACGCACTACCTATTTAACATTGCAGACAGAACACAGTACATATTTCCTATTGTTGAAATCACCTCACTCATTAGTTATGACATACTTCACTACAATACGAGAAGTAACAGAAGCCCATGAACAATTGATGACAAGCATCAAGGGTTCAACCACTCACTATCACCATATCTTGTGGTTTTTTTAACCTCCACAACTAGATACTAGGCCTAAAGAGAATTCTGGTCAATAATTTTTTACACCTTAATTACCACTATTTGATAGCCTTAATAACCACCGAATCAAGGGCTGATACATGGCTGCAACAATCTAATTTAAATTCAAAACCACATGCATCCAAAACCCTTAAAAATGCATCTTAACAAGTAGACTTTTTAACCAGCAGGCTTTTCGCCGGCACGCCTTAGAGCGCATGAACGAAAGCGCAAAAACAGAATCTCATCCAAAGGAAATCACATGGGCACTATTAGCTTCCTCAAAAACACAGCGCCAATACCTGCAGCCCCACTCACCCAGCCGCGCATCTTAACCATCGATGTACTACGCGGATTCGCACTCTTTGGCATCCTCTATGCGCACATGATTTTTTGGTATTCCGGCGGCCCCTTACCAGAAAAAGAGTATCAAGCCTATATGGACATTCCGAACGGCATTGCAGTCGCGTTAAACTTCCTATTTTTTAACGCAAAGTTTTTCTCGCTATTTTCATTTTTGTTTGGACTAAGTTTCTACATCCAAATAAAATCCTTAGAAGCTAAATATGAAAGCCCTACTTTACGATTCGCATGGCGATTGCTTATCCTCGGCGCTATTGGGCTCATTCATCACGCATTTTGGCGGGCGGATATTTTAACCATCTACGTTCCGTTAGGATTCCTTTTGTTGTTTGCGCGCAACCTCAGCAACAAGACTATTGCTATCTTAGCTGCACTATTAATTCTCAACGTACCCACAAAAATCATTGAAACCATTTCTATTTTTATTCAAGGAAAGCCAGAGTTTATTACCGATAACTTTGTTGAAAATGGGGCAAAATATTATGCAGCCATAACGCAAGGTTCTTTCGCAGATATTGTGGCTCATAATATGTATGCGATGAAAGAAAAAATAGATTACCAAATGAGCTCTGGGCGTTTCTTTATTACCTTTGGTTTTTTCTTGCTCGGTATGCTCGCAGGCAGACTGAAATGGTTTGATGATATAGAAAAGTCTCAACCCTTCTTCAAAAATGTGTGGAAAAAGTCTGGCTTATTAATTATTACCGTCGCCGTGGTGGGTATGGTGTTTGGCATAGTAGCGAATGTACTCGCAGTCGATTTCAAAAATGCACCTTGGGCACGCTGGTTTGGCGGATCACTAGCCGATGCATTCAATGCAAGCGTGACCGTTTTTTATATCTCCTGCATTTCGTTACTCATGTTAAAACCAAAATGGCATGCTCGCCTTTCCCCGCTTTCTTATATTGGAAAAATGGCCTTAACGTCTTATCTAAGCCAATCACTCTTTGGTGTAATTTTATTCTTCCACTTTGGCTTAGGTTTATTTTTTGTAACATCCCCCGCAGTAAATGCCGTACTGTGTTTTGCGGTGTTCGGCGCACAAATTGCATTTTGTAAATTCTGGTTACAACATTTCAATTACGGCCCTATTGAATGGTTATGGCGCTCAGCGACTTATTTGAAATGGCAGAAGCTGACGAAGAAAGAGCCGTAATCAGAGACTTACTTAAGCCAAGTTTTATGTGCCAATGCCAGATACGAAAATAGCGCCTCGCGGCGCTATTTTTATTTCACTCTATTAACTTATTACTCTGGTCGCATATGCGGGAATAACAATACATCTCGAATGGATGGCGCATTTGCAAACAACATAATCAAACGGTCGA
>DAOORH010000493.1:0-2437 GCA_035389145.1 Cellvibrio sp. | reverse complement strand
TGGCGCAAGGTAGCTAAGAACTTGACGGTCAAGGTAGTTAACGGTGGTCGCTAAAAAATCAGCGCACATATCGTCCAGCGATACCTACCAACCTCGGCATTGATTTTATTGAAATTACTCATGTTTTTTCTCTGAATGGTTAAGTTTTTATATACCCATTACGATTTGTATAAATCGCTTTTGATTCTTGTGTTTGGTACCAAACCGATGCCGATCGGAAAACTTTATAGTTATGGATAAATCATCTTAACCTGCCGACTCTCGATTTAAGACTTAAACCGAGAGCCGGCAGGGGTACAGCATATTATTTTGCAGCATCCAGAGCTGCCGCGACTTGTGCTTGATATTGCACGGATAAGCGAGTCAGAGGCAAGCGAATACCCGATTGAATTAAACCTAATTGTTCAACCGCCCATTTAACAGGGATTGGGTTTGATTCCACGAACATAGCGTCGTGCAACGCCAGTAAATGCTGGTTAATTGCTCGCGCTTCTTCCGCCTTACCCGCTAGCGCCAATTCACACATACGGGCGATTTGATTAGGGACTACGTTGGCGGTTACCGAAATATCGCCTTTACCACCCAACAGGATAAGTTCAACTGCGGTCGCATCATCGCCGGAGATAATCGCGAAGCTTGCAGGCGCTTGGTCGATCAGCGCTTTGGCACGAGTTAAATCGCCAGTTGCCTCTTTAATACCGATAATATTTTGCACTGCGGCGATACGCAAGGCGGTTTCAGTTTTCATATCCACACCGGTACGACCCGGTACGTTATAGAGAATCTGGGGAATGGCTACAGATTTAGCGATGTGCCGATGGTGCAGAAACAAACCTTCTTGGGTTGGCTTGTTGTAATAAGGCGTCACCAGCAAGCAGGCATCCACACCGGCGTTTTTAGCGGCTTGCGTTAGCTCGACAGCTTCAGATGTAGAGTTGGCGCCAGTACCCGCAATCACTGGAATACGACCATTAACTTGATCGACCACTTTTTTAACAACAGCCAGATGCTCTTCAACATTCAAGGTAGCGGATTCGCCGGTAGTGCCCATGGCGACGATGGCGTGAGTGCCCTGCTCCAGGTGCCAGTCAACCAACTTATGCAGACTCGCCCAATCGAGTGAGTTATCTGCGTTCATTGGTGTTACTAGGGCAACCATACTACCTTGGATCATCAAAAGCTCCGTTAGCTATCAATCTAGCAAGTACAAAAAATAAGAAGGCGCAATGGTACTGAGTGAGGCGCCGCGAGACAAGCAAAACACCCGCTCATCCGGCGTTAATTCCCGCAATTTCTGCTTTTTAAGTTATTTCTTAAAGTCGAGCATACGCTGCAATGGAATCATGGCCTGCCTTGCTAATTCGGCATCTACATGAATTTCATTATCTGTCCGATCAAACACATCAACGAGATTGTCCAACACGTTCATTGCCATCCACGGGCAGTTAGCGCAGGAGCGACAAGTCGCACCGCTGCCAGCGGTAGGGGCAATATGGAAAACCTTATCGGGGCTCATCTGCTGCATTTTGTAGAAAATGCCTTGGTCTGTCGCCACGATAAACTCTCGGTTTGGCAGAGTTTGCGACGCTTTAATCAGCTGTGAGGTAGAACCCACCACATCCGCTAAATCCACTACTGCCCTAGGCGATTCTGGGTGAACCAAGACGGCTGCATTGGGGTACAAGGTTTTTAAATCTTCGACGCCCTTAGCTTTAAACTCTTCATGGACGATACAGGCACCATCCCACAGAAGCACATTGGCACCGGTTTTTTGTTGAACGTAACCGCCCAAGTGTTTATCCGGTGCCCAGAGAATTTTTTTGCCTTGGCGATCGAGATGATCCACCACATCCAAAGCGATACTTGAGGTCACCACCCAATCTGCACGCGCCTTTACAGCAGCGGAGGTATTGGCATAAACCACTACGGTGCGATCTGGGTGTTGGTCGCAAAATGCAGAGAATTCTTCAATGGGGCAACCTAAATCCAAGGAGCAAGTGGCTTCCAAGGTGGGCATAAGTACGCGTTTTTCAGGCGTGAGAATCTTGGCAGTTTCGCCCATAAACTTCACGCCGGCGACAATCAAGGTATCGGCTGAGTGATTTTTGCCGAAACGCGCCATCTCCAATGAATCGGAAACGCAACCGCCAGTTTCTTCGGCTAGGGCTTGAATAAGAGGGTCGGTGTAATAGTGAGCGACCAGCACCGCGTTGTGCTGTTTGAGCAGCGCTTTAATGCGAGCCTTATAGTCAGCTTCTTGTTCGGGGGTATATTGCGGGGCGCTCCAAGCGCGAGCCAAATGCTCTTTGACCACATCTTGAGCAGAGCTATTCTCACGTACCGCGACATTAAAAAACTCAGTCGTCATAAACCCGCCTCACCACTATCAACAGACAAAAAAAGAGGCGGCGATTCTAACACAGCGAAAGCTAAAACT
>DAOORH010000492.1:0-2443 GCA_035389145.1 Cellvibrio sp. | reverse complement strand
GATAAATTATTCTTGCGCGCAAAGTCTAACCATAACTCGGTTTCTTTTTTATCTACGCCGCCATCGCCATTGGCATTGACTGTACCCCACTCGGTAATCATTAATGCAAGGCCTTTGTCTAAAGCGATTTGAGCTTTGTTGCGCAAGTCTTGTTTATGTGTGCCTGCATAGAAGTGGAGTGTGTATGCAATGTTGCTAAAACCTTTAATGGGATCTGCTGCTGCTTTATCTACATCTTGCGACCAAGTTTGGGTGCCTACAATGATTAGGTTGTCGGGATCAATGGCGCGAATTTTTGCAATGAGCTTTTCTGAGTAAGGTTTAACTTGTGTTGCCCAATCCGTTTTTTGTAAGGGTTCGTTGTAAATTTCGTAAATCACGTTAGGCGAATTACCGTATTTGGTGGCAATCTTTTCAAAGAAGCTAATCGCGAGTTCAGGGTTCTTTTCTGCATCGTGTGAGTGCCAATCCACAATCACATAGATCCCCTGAGCAATCGCCGCATCAATCACGCGCTCCGCTTTAGCGAAGTTACCTTCTGGGTCTGTGGCGTAGCCGCCATTTTTATCGGTACCTATGGCGGCGCGGATGATGGTTGCATTCCATTCTTTCTGAACATAAGCCACTACATCAGCGTTGTAGTAGCGGTCCGCACCCCAGCCTGTATTGCTCCAAAATAAGCTGGGGCCATTAAATGATGCAGGCTTGCCTGCTGCGTTGACGATTTGATTACCTTTGATAGAAAGTGCACCGTGGGTTTCCACCGCCGTTGCTGCTTGTGCTTCTAACAATGGATAGAGTGCCAAGCTGAAGGTTATACCCGCAGCGAGCTTGAGGGATTTTAACGTCATTTTTTTGCTCCGTAAAAAGCGTTTATTGATTATTAGTGTGAACTTTCGTTTAACGGCTTTGAGATCTTGGTGAGTTCACTATCCGTTTTAGCACTGCAGAGGTTCGCCGCGAAATCCTTTTACATTTCTTTTGTTTGCAGCACTGTTTTTTTAAGGGTTATTGAAGGTGGTTAATTATGAAAATCACCGCAAAATAAATTGTTGTTTACGACGTTAAGTGGGAAAATTACACCTTAAATAAGGTTAAATAAATAAGGTGCATATGAACGCCAAAAAAATGTTGATTGTTGGAGGTGGTACAGCAGGATGGATGACTGCCTTAATTATGGCGCGCGCTTGGATTAAGTTGGGTTTTGAGATTCAATTAATAGAATCGCCTGATGTGGGAATTATTGGTGTGGGTGAAGGTTCTACCCCTGCTTTAAAGCAATTTTTCGATAAACTCAATATTGCTGAATCAGAATGGATGCCTGCTTGTAATGCGACCTACAAAACAGGGATTCGTTTTGATGCGTGGTCTACCAAACCAAACTGCCCAAGTTATTTTCATCCTTTCGCATCGTCGTTGGATCCTCATACTCTACCCTTGTTCATGCAAAACGCTCACACGCGCGTTAGAGGTGTTGATGTTTATGCACATCCTGATCGCTTTTTTTTGACCGCAAAATTAGCTGAGAAAAATCTTGCGCCAAAAGCCCATCACAATTTCCCATTTGAGGTTTTGTACGGTTATCATTTTGATTCAGGCTTGCTTGGCCAGTTTATGAAGAAAAAGGCCTTGGCGATGGGCGTTAATTACAGTCAAGGCCATGTTCAGCAGGTTGTTGTGAATACTGACGGTGACATTCAATCGGTAGTGACGGTGCAAGGTGAAATGCTCGCTGCGGATTTTTTTGTAGATTGTTCGGGTTTTCGTAGTTTGTTGTTGCAAGAGGCGCTCAAGGTTCCGTTTAAAAGTTTTAAAAACAATTTATTTAATGATTCCGCGATCGCTGTTCCGACGCCCATCGGTAAGGATATTCCTTCATGCACAGTGTCTACAGCGCTTAAGTGTGGTTGGGCTTGGAAAATTCCACTCACGAACCGCTATGGTAACGGTTATGTTTACAGTTCGGATTTTTGTAACAAAGGTGAAGCAGAAGCAGAGTTGCGTGCGTATCTTGGAATTTTAGATTCCGACGTTCCTGTTCGTCACTTGAGCATGAAGGTTGGTCAAGTAACCGAACATTGGAGTCGGAATTGTTTGGCAGTGGGGTTGTCGCAAGGTTTTATTGAGCCGCTTGAAGCAACGGCATTGTTTCTCGTTCAACAAACCGCGGCTATTTTTGTTGAGCTTTATGAGCGTGGGAATTTTTCGGTGCAAGAACGTAACAATTTTAATGCTCGCATCAGCAATTATTTTGAAGGCACGCGCGACTATATTGTTACCCATTATAAAACCAGTTCGCGAACAGACACAGAGTACTGGCGAGCCAACATTGCAGATCAAACCGATGTGTCGGATACCATGAAGATTTTGTATCAGGCCTGGATGAATGGCAAAGATATGCAGCAGGAAGTAACATCCTTAGGTATTGAAAATTATTATGCCG
>DAOORH010000491.1:0-2459 GCA_035389145.1 Cellvibrio sp. | reverse complement strand
AGCGCGGGCCATCACAAATTGCCTCAAAATCAAACCACACAACGCCTTCGGCGGAGTAACGCGAATGAATGTCGCGCCCTTCAACAATTAATACCTGATTCGATTTTGCTTCACTTGGGGATGAGAGCAGGCTACGGAAACTTTTTTGTAAGCTCAAATCCGCTTGCTCATCGAGGGGATAATGATATAGCTCTGCCTGCGCTAATGCGCGTAAGCGATAATCGACACCGCCGTCCACATTGACCACAAGTGTATGCTTTTTCAAAAGCTCAATCGCGGGTAGAAACCGAGCGCGTTGTAGACCATCTTTGTAGAGACCATCCGGAACAATATTTGATGTAGCAACCAAGACAACTCCGCGCTCAAACAATTCTGACATGAGCGTGCCTAGGATCATTGCGTCGGTAATATCGGATACAAAAAACTCATCAAAACAGATCACTTTTGTTTCAGCCGCAATAATATCCGCGACTTTTTTTAACGGATTTTTCTGACCGTCCAGTTGTTTTAATTCGCTGTGCACGCGGCGCATAAAGCGGTGAAAGTGCATGCGCATTTTTTGTTGGAATGGCAAACTTTCAAAAAAGTTATCCATCAAGTAGGTTTTGCCACGTCCCACTCCACCCCAAAAATACAGGCCGCGAATTATTGGTTTGGTGGAACCGCTAAATAATTTTTTTAAAAAGCCATTTAGTGCTGATGTGTCCTCTTCTTGCCAATCAGCCACTAAGGCTTCATATAAAGCCTGCAAATGCTGTACGGCCTGCGCTTGAGACGCATCGCGACGGAAATCTTCGCGCAGTAAATCGCGCTCATAGCGAGCAGAAGGAGAAAGGTTTTCGAGTGGTGCTGTAGAAGCAGATAAAGTCATAAAAATCAACGAGAAGTAAGGGGGATTTGTCGCAAAAGAACTTGAGTGAGATCAGCTTTTAACGCCGATAAGTAACCGTGAAAAAAATGGCCTGTATCAGGGTAGCGAATTAATTCTGCCGAGCTTTGCAATTGAGTTACCCAATCATAAACACCTTGCGCAATAACGCGCTCATCTTGATCGCCCTGCACCACACAGAGCGGCGCATTAAAAACGCCAGCGCGATCATACTCGTAACGCTCGACTGGGGGAGCAACCAAGGTTAAATGCAATAAGCCCTCTAGCGAATAACTCGCTCGTGCCGCAATAGATGAACCGAAGGAGAAACCCGCAAGCAACTTAGGGGAATCAGGGAGATTATTTTTTGCCCACTCAATAACCGCTAACAAATCATCTAATTCGCCTACTGCATAATCAAACGCACCCTCACTACTACCGACACCGCGAAAATTGAAGCGCAAAACATGTACACCCAAATCGCGATAGGTACGCATAAGCGTGGTGACGACCTTGTTATCCATGGTCCCACCGTGTTGCGGGTGAGGATGACAAACAATAACGATCGCATTGAGTGTCGATAAAGGCGCATTGCTATCACCTCGGCTTAATACCGATTCCAAGTTGCCCGCAGGGCCGGCAATGCTAATTTTTGATTCTTTTTCATCCAACAACATGATTTACCTGTGCAACAACGCGATTTATCTATCCAACAACATGATTTACTTAGCAGAAACGAGCCAGCGTGATGATTAATAACAATTTTTTGCCGACCTATTTTAACAAAAGGCTTATACTGTGAGGGCAAGCTTTAAGAATTCGTCAAGGTTTAAAAATTCACTAATATAGGAATTGGGCGAATTCTACCTTTCTAGTCAGTCGTTAAGGAGACTTTTGTGTTCTCACTAAGCACCCTCGTATTTACCGGTTTTTTCTTTTTGCTCTGCGGCGGCGCATTGGGCGCATTTTTACTGCACATTTTCCGCTCTAATGTTTATAGCCGTGAACTTGAAGATCGCTTAAACGAAGCGGAAAGCTCACTGCAGAGTTACCAACGCGATGTAGCCGAGTCTTTTGCGCAAACCTCGCAGCACATTGGCGATATGACGCGCTGCTACCGCGAAATGCACGAACACTTAGCCAGTAGCGCGCTGAAACTTGCTACACCAGAAATTAGCCGCAAAATTTTAGATTCTGCTAACAGCCTGGGTGAAGCTAAAACCAGCTATATGAATTCGCAACATGTTGAACCGCCGCGAGACTGGGCACCAAAGCCCGTGGGCGCTAAGGGTGTACTCGCGGAAGACTACGGGTTGCGCGATGATGACCCTGCGGTAATGCGCCCCACTGAAACGCCCGAAGACTTTGATTTCGATGGTGTCACTACCAAGCGCTATTAAACGTTGAAGTACGCAAGCTTAGCTTTAGCCAGAACAATAAATTCTCTACCCCGCCCATGGCGGGGTTTTTACGGTAGCCACCTTGGCACTGGAGCAGGTAATGAATTTTATACGTCTACTGCAATTTGCAGCTTGGCCAACAGCAGTAGGCGTTATTATCGCGTTATTGGCGATGTTAGTCTTCCCTCAAT
>DAOORH010000490.1:0-2465 GCA_035389145.1 Cellvibrio sp. | reverse complement strand
GGGGATCGATAATAACCACCTCATAAGGGCCTGGCTTTTTAACACGACTCCACGACTTTAAAATATTTTCTGCTACAAACTCCGCTTTGGCCTTTGGGATATTATTAAGCTGATGATTGGCTCGCCCCAGATTTAGCGCTGGGCTGCTCATATCCACATTCACAACCTTTTCTGCGCCCGCTGCAACTGCCACTACAGAAAAAGCACAGGTGTAGGCAAACAAATTTAACACGCGCTTGCCCGCCGTATTATTTTCTATCCACTGTCGCCCTGCTTCCATATCCAAAAAGAAACCAGAATTTTGCTGCGCATTTAAATGCAAGTTGAACAACAACTGGCCGCGACGCGCGAAAGCCTGTTCCGGCAAAGCACCCAAGACTATTTCTGAAGGGGCATTAGATAAATAGCGGCGCTGCACTAACACACATGATAATTGCTCCGAGAGCTTGTCTTGCATAAAGCCAACAAATTTATTCAGCCAATCCTCTGGAGGCTCTTTATAAAGCACCACCAATAGCACTGGCTGAAAAAAATCGATATTAACAAACTCCAAACTTTCAAAACAACGACCACGACCATGCAGTAAGCGATAACTGTCTATAGTTTTATTGACTTGTAACTTTTTCTGTAAATCGATGATTCTATCTAACAATAACTTCATGAAGTTTCCAATCCCGCACTCGCTATGCCTATGGGATACAAAATAAATTCATCGTAACCGACCAAAACCGATTGATAACCCGAAAACGATTTATCTAAATCAGGATCATTAGAATCCACTAACAAAGGGCGATTTTGCAGCGAGAGAATTTTTTCTTTGGTGGCAATAATGTGAATATTCTGACGAGGAATAGCACGCAAGATATTTGGAGCAAGCTGCTGATTGCCGCGACCAATAATATGCCCCTGACCACCGATAGCTGTAATAATTAATTGCACATTTCCGCTATGATTTTCGACTAGCGCCCGCAGTTGCTGCGCACTCACGTCCGCAGCAATTAATTCGCGATTCAATATGACATCAACCCCGAGCAAACTGCCGTTGACACCCAATTGTTCCAAAAACACGTTGGTCGTTGAGCCAGGGCCAACAATATAGAGAGTATCATCCAATAAGTTGTCGATTAAATAATTGGCTATATCGAGTTTAACCAACTCATCCTGCGCAGCACCGCTATTTTTTACTTGCTGTAAAAACTGCGGCAAAAGCGGTGCGTACATAGAGGCATACATACGGGCTTTTACTTTTCCTTCGCGAAATGCAGCCTCATCTATATCGCGCACATCACAAGCCTGCACATTCACCAGCTGCTTTCTGAGCAAGCACAATAAGATTTCACCAGCTGCCTCAGGAGTAATGGCATAAACGCCAGAGTGCATTTTTACTCCGGAGGGTACACCCAATACCACTTGCTGCTCAGCACCTACTTGCCGCAAAGTATCGGCAATATTGCGCGCGGTGCCATCGCCACCGGCAAATAAAATAATATCGACCGATTCTCTAATTAGAGCCTTAGTAGACGCTAATGTGTCCTGTGCATCGGAAGGGTTGGTCTGCGCGTGACCGACTAAGACGTAATTAAATCCACAGGCTTTGGCAGAAGTTTCACCCATATCACCCGCAAAACAATAGATCTGAATATCAGCAACAAACTCTTGCAGCATTGCCAAGCAACGCTCTACCCGTGTGAGTGCACGCGCTTCTGCACCTAGCGCAAGCGCCTGCGTACGAATTTCGTCGCCATCGCTGCCCTTTAAACCAACGCTGCCGCCAATACCCGCGTAGGGATTAACAATTAAACCAAGTTTAAATTTAATCATTGACTGCTGGAGCTACACCAAAACCTAAAACTTTTAACCACTCTGCCGTTTTATCGTCTACACCTAACACTTGATAATTATGAAACTCACGGCGAGTAGGATAATGCTTACGCAGGTTATCAAAGCCTATTGCAAAATTATCTTCACCTTTGCGTGCTCGTTCAGCTAGTGCGCGTAAACGCTTGTCATCATTAGCTATTGAATAAACCTGAGCGATAAGACGTTTTACTTGCTCCCAAGTAGTTTGTTCTTCAACAACATCCAATTGATTGTTGGCAAGTGGCGGCACTAGATCTTTTATGGATAGCTCTGGAATACGATTAAGATGTTTACACAGCGCGTGATAAATCATTTCTGTGCCTTTTAATTTTCCGTCGTAACTGTAACCGGCAATATGCGGCGAACCGAGTACAACCTTATCCAGCAAATCTAACGAAATATCCGGCTCTGGCTCCCACACATCCAATACAACGCGCACATCATCGCGCTCAGTTAAAAACCGCAACAAATCGGCATTATTAATGACTGGACCGCGGCCGCAATTAAGTAATACAGCACCAGTCTTCAACAATTGTAACTGAGGTAAATTTATTAAATGAAAGCTGGGATGCTCACCGGTTTTCGTCAGCGGTGTATGCATGCTA
>DAOORH010000489.1:0-2479 GCA_035389145.1 Cellvibrio sp. | reverse complement strand
CCACTGCTTAATTTTGATAACGTTGTCGATTCCATGAATTTAATGATGCACGACAACGCTTATGGTTTATCCAAGCGCCGCGTTACTTTGAGTACCTCGGGTGTAGTTCCGCAATTAGACCGCTTAAGCCAATATACCGATGCGTGTCTTGCGATTTCTCTGCACGCCCCTAACGATGAATTGCGCAACGAGTTAGTGCCAATCAATCGTAAATACCCGATCGCCATGTTGCTGGATTCGGCCACACGTTATATTCAGGCAATGCCGGATTCTCACCGTAAAATTACCATTGAATACACTTTGATTGATCAGGTAAACGATCGCCCGCATCACGCTCAAGAACTTGCGGAGTTATTGCGCGATGTTCCCGTCAAAATTAATTTGATTCCTTTCAACCCCTTTAATCTTTCGAACTATAAGCGCGCTAGCAATAATGCAATACGCAAATTTCAAGATATCTTAATTGAAGCAGGGTACATTGCTACCGTGCGCACTACCCGTGGTGATGATATTGATGCCGCCTGCGGTCAATTGGCAGGCACTGTAAACGATATTACTAAACGTAGTGAGCGTCACAAGGCTAAGTTTGAAGAGGCTCAGCCGATAAAAATTCTTGGTTAGCAGCAGTTATTTTATTGCAGTATTTGATAGCAGTGATGAATTAATACTTTCGGAGTAACACAATGCAGAATAATAAGTTGTTGTTAGGTTTCAAAAGTGTATTTATTTGCCTAGTTGTAAGTTTGTTTTTGATGAGTTGTATTTCTGAGCAGGTTTCGGGCAAAGAAAAGAAAGGGCCAGATAAAAATCGGTCCCTGGAATTGCATGTACAAATGGCGTTAGGGTATGTTGACAAAGGGAATCGCGAGTCGGCTCGTCACCACTTAACCAAAGCTTTTGAAATTGATAGAGATTCTGCGCCAGCCACCAATGCTATGGCCATGTTGTATCAGTTGGAAGGTGAGCAAACGCTTGCAGAAGAGCAGTTTAAGTTAGCTTTAAAGCGCGATAAAAACCTGACAGTTGCACACAATAATTACGGCATATTTTTGTACAACCAAAGGCGTTACCCAGAAGCTTTTGCGCAGTTCGAATTAGCAGCAGCTGACTTGGCTTACGCTAATCGTTCGCAGGCCTTAACAAATGTAGGCAGATCAGCATTGAAGCTGGGTAATGAACCGCGTGCTAAAGCTGCATTTGAGCACGCCTGTATTTTGGATAGAAGAAATGCAGATGCATTTATTGAATTGGCGGATATTAATTTTCAAAAGCAAGAGTATGCGGACGCTAAAAGAAATTTAGATGTTTATACGGCTATTGCCGATCACTCAGCACGCAGCTTGATGTTGGCTATACGTTTGGAGCGAGTATTTGGCAATAAAGACAAGGAAGCGAGTTTGGCTTTGATGTTGAAAAGTAAGTTCCCATACTCTAAAGAGCTTTTAGATTACAAACAAAAAATGGCTAATTGAGGTTCCTATGATTGATGCGGAAAACTCGCAACCGATTAAGGAATTATCGCCTGGTAAATTGTTGCTGCAAGCGCGCTTGCAAGCAGGGTTAACTCAGGAGCAGGTTGCAAAAGAACTTTACATGACGCTCTACAAGGTAAAAGCCTTGGAGGCGGATGATTATAGTCGGTTGAATTCAGACACTTTTACCCGTGGATATATTCGTGCATACGCCAACCTAACCAAAGTTGACGTAGTGATTATATTGGCAGCTTACGACGATTTAATAGAACGGTTGACGCCAAAGGAAACTGCACAAAAACAAGAGAAAATTGCGTCAGAAAATAGCCATCGCGGTGCGTGGCAATTTCTCGCGGTGATTGGTATTTTCTTTATCGCTTTGTGGTTAATTTCAGTGTGGTTTTTTGACAACCACAGTGATGACGAATATGTAGTGACCGTTGCTACAAGTTCATCCTCCGCTGAGGCTATAACTTCTGATGGCAGCTCTTCGTTGACCGTGAATGAGACAAATAAATCTAATGCTTTGGTGGCTGCTCCTGACATGGCTGCGAGTAGGTCTGTTTCGGCGAGCTCTGTTCCTACATCGAGCCCGCAGGTTGTTGCTTCGGCCTCTTCATCCAATGTGTCTGTAACTGCGGCGAATAATTCGATAGCGATGGTTGAATCAGTCACTACGGAGTCTTCAAGCAGTGCGAAGAAAATTGGTTTAGATGAGCTGAGTTTTTCTTTTCGAGAAGAATCTTGGTTAGAAGTAAGCGATTCGCGCGGTGATGTGCTGGCAACTGAATTGCAGCCTGCGGGTAGCAAATTAAAGCTGGTCGGTTTAGCTCCCTTTGATGTGAAATTAGGTAATGCCCCTGCTGTTGATGTTTCTTTAAACGGCAAAAAGATGGATGTGATTCCCCTGATGGGAACCAACGTGTTAACACTGAAAATTGGCAATTAATATTTTGATTGTTGTGTTGTTAAGGTAAAGCTATGCATTGTGAATCACCGATTAAGCG
>DAOORH010000488.1:0-2484 GCA_035389145.1 Cellvibrio sp. | reverse complement strand
TTTGCCAATGCCTTTGCCAATACCTTTGATGACCAAGGCAACCTCACCGACAGTAAAATCCAAGCAAATATCATTGCACAGTTAGAAGCACTTCAAAGCTGGACAACTCAACTGCAAAAGTAACTTGCAAGGCCAGCGGTTCACTAAGGAAAGCTTGAGTCTTTGGCTACAACACCCCTAAATAACCTCTTTATATCTCTCAATCTTAGTCTAGGCTTAGTCAGTGTGCACAGAAGTGCTCCCCGATCACCATCCAAATACAGCGAGATATAGGTGGGATGACTAACGAAAGTGATAACTACTGCAAAAATCTTATAGAGGTTAATAAGTCACACAGCGTAGTGACTAACCAACCCATTTATAACGAACAAGGAATGCTGTTACTGGCTGCAGGTGCAGAGCTCAGTGAAAAACGCGCCGACATACTATTGCAACATAAATTAATGAAACCACTCGAAGAGTGCGTTGGTATTGCCAGCAGCTTTAACGCCAAACAACTCTACGAGTTTTTAAATAAATTTTCCGCCAATATTGGCGGTCTAGTTGCCGTTACAGCCTGTGATAATTATCAAAAAACGCTACGCCAAATGTGTTTGTTTTATGAAAAATTTCCACTGCTACAGCAAAATTTAACCGTCCTTGCGCACCGTGCACCACGCATTTATTATCACGGTTTATTTAGCGCTGCCGCAGGCCTTGCGATTGCAATTCAATTAAAGCTGAGCCAAAAGGAGCTACAAACAGTCTTTATTGCAGGCCTGTTTCACGATATTGGTTTTTTATATTTAGCACCAGAGCTAAGCCAGAAAACCCACGAATTTACTAACGATGAATGGAAAGCCTTACAGGCGCATCCAATCATTGCGCAACGTTTTTTAAATCTCATACCAGACCTCCCCAAAGAAATTGGTAGTGCTATTGCCAACCATCATGAAAGAATCGATGGTACTGGCTACCCCTTTCATGTATTTGGCGATAAGCTGCCCATGGTCAGCCAAATTATTGCAGCCACCGATAATATTATTTTTAATCATGCCCGCTATAAAGATTATGGTGTTCACGCACACGCCATGCTGCTCACGGCATTAAAACTTAGCGACAACATTTACTTTGAAAGTGTCTATGATGCAGCCATGGTGTTATTCAAACATGCACCCTCTCCAGCGACTACATTGATCAAGGCGCCCTCCACGAATGAATTATTAGCTCGCCAACAAATGTTGCGGCGCCAATTTGAAAATGCAAAATTTTTATCACAAAAGCTAATGGCGCTACCCGCTGGCCCCATGACACGCTCAGTTTCAGCGGTTATGGGTCGGCTTGGAATAGCGGTTGTGCGCAGTGGAATATTACAACAGGAACACGAGGAATGGCTCAGCAAAACGACGCAAGAGCAAGCTGCTGAAGATGGTTTATCCTTGGTTGAAGTGGGCGTGATGCAGGATCAAATTTATGATCAACTCTTACATCTAAAGAATATTATGGAGCGAGTTGTAGAGGCAATTCCCGCACAGGACGCACCATTAAAAGCACTGGCAGAAAAAGCACTCAATCAAATCGAGCTGCAATATACACTAGCGACTTAAGAGGTGATGATCAACACAAGCCCTATGCCCGATTTGCGATCAACCCAATGAGTGCAGACTTGCAGCCGGAAAGAATGCTAGCGACTGCTGGTGCATGCGGGCTAAAATAGCCCCAGAAACAATCGCGCAAATAAACCCAGCGCAAGTCAATAAATCCTGCGTTTGCCTAGAATGTGCAAGATCACCACAGGTCACGGCAATAAATGACTAACCATTTCTTTTTTAAATGAATCACGATTATGCTCAACTGGACTACAACTGAAACACTGGACACCACAATTCACTCAACATCTGAACTTGATATCGATGAAATCAAGATATGCAAAACCATTGAAGCTTGTGCAGATAAAGCCATCGGCCTGTTAAAAACCAATATTCAAGATGATTCACTTTATGTGTTGTTTGAATGGAATGAAGAACTGGCGCAACTTAAGATTGTAGTGACAGATGCAGCTAAAAAAAATGATGCTCAGGAATCAGTTTGCTGCACATTCCCAAACCTGGCGTTGGGCTTGATCAATCAAGAACAGAGAGCTGCTTGCACCGACACCATAAAATTTTGGCTACATGACTATTTAACAACCTGCACTGCATTTTTTAGCTATTCGCTGGTGGCTATTTTTCACAGCAGTACACGCGACAACACCGAATTGCTATAACACCTTGCATTAAAAACGTGTTACTTAAAAAATTGTAGCGTCCCTTACATATGCGAAGAGCAAAAACATCATGAACCAATTCAGCACCAGCTTAATTTTGATTGGAATGCCCGGCGCAGGAAAAAGTACTATTGGCATTGTCTTAGCAAAAGCGCTTGCAAAAGATTTTGTGGATACAGATCTATTGATTCAATTGCAGCACAACAAAACCTTGCAAGATATAGTGGATAACCAAGGCT
>DAOORH010000487.1:0-2485 GCA_035389145.1 Cellvibrio sp. | reverse complement strand
CGTTACGGGCTGTTGCATCTAATTTAAAGTCTTCTTGAGACATGGTTACTTCCTCAGTATGTCTGCTAGATCCGCGACCAGAACCTAACAGGGGTTAAGTGCTCGTCACTCAGTATGAGTGGGAGCGGTGGTTCCGAGTTTGTGTTTAGTTACCTAAACTCATTATCTAAACATCGCACTCAGAGATTCTTCATTGCTCAAGCGGCGCATGGCTTCCGCGAGCATTCTAGACAAGGTCAGCTGACGCACTTTAGCGCAGGCTTTGACCTCATCGCGCAGTGGGATTGAGTCGGTAACGACCAGCTCATCCAGCACTGAATTGTTCAAGTTTTCTACTGCTTTGCCTGATAAAACTGGGTGCGTTGCGTAAGCAATTACGCGTTTTGCACCGTGCTCTTTCAGGGCTTTGGCGGCATTGCACAGGGTGCCAGCGGTATCGACCATGTCGTCTACCAATAAGCAGGTGCGGTTAGAAACATCGCCAATAATGTTCATGACTTCGGCAATGCCCGCTTGTGGGCGGCGCTTGTCGATAATCGCTAAATCAATTCCCAATTGTTTGGCCACTGCGCGGGCGCGAACTACGCCGCCGATATCGGGTGAAACCACAATCAGGTTTTCAAATTTTTGCTGCTCGATGTCTTCCAGTAATACCGGTGAACCGTAAACGTTATCTACGGGTACATCGAAGAAGCCTTGGATCTGTTCTGCGTGCAAGTCAACCGTGAGTACGCGGTCTACGCCTACTCCGACCATCATATCCGCCACAACTTTTGCGGTGATGGGTACGCGTGCTGAACGCACGCGGCGATCTTGGCGGGCATAACCGAAGTAGGGTACTACAGCGGTTATGCGGCCAGCGGAGGCGCGACGCAAGGCGTCTACCATCACTATCAATTCCATCAAGTTATCGTTGGTGGGCGCGCAGGTGGGTTGCACCACAAACACGTCGCGACCGCGCACGTTAACATTTAATTCTACGGCGATTTCACCATCGGAGAACTGGTCTACTGACGCATCACCGAGCGTCATACCAAGGTGTTCAACGATTTTCTTAGCCAAATCAGGATTCGCGTTACCGGTAAAGACCATTAAGTCAGTCACGTCAGATACCTTTGTGATTGCTAGTGATTGTATTGGATGCCATTGCCGATCTTGGCTTATTTGATCGCGGTTACGCGAATCAGAGTTTTTTACCCTTAGGATTTCGGGTTAAAACCCGCCGTATCAGCATGCTATTGCGAATGTTAATAGATGAGGATAGACGATGGTGAGATTACTGTTTTTGCTTCTTTCTAATGTGAAAGTAAACAAGCGCAAGGCTGAACAATAACTCTGGAAAATGGCAGGGGCGGCTGGATTCGAACCAACGCATGGCAGGATCAAAACCTGCTGCCTTACCGCTTGGCGACGCCCCTGGAGTACTTCAACTTCTAATGCTTTCAGATTGAGCTAATTAACCTGTAGAGCGGCGATTGATTAACGCCTTGCGCTACAAAACCGGGCAGATGTTTAGGTAAACATTCGAGCACTTGTTGTGCTGCTTCTGCCGTTGCGAACTGCGTAAAAACGCACGCTCCGGTTCCTGTTAACTGTGCTTGGTAGCCATGTTCTGTAAACCAGTTTAATGCTTCATCAACTTGCGGATAAAGCCTTCTAACTAAGGCCTGACAGGCGTTTTGGCCACCCTGCTCAAGAAAGGCCGCCACTTTAATGGCAGGCGAGTCTCTTGTCAAATCTTTATGTGAAAAAATCTGCTGGGTGGATACGTGGCAGTCAGGTTGCACAACTAAGAACCAATTTTCAGGCATTTCAATAGCTTGCAGTGCTTCTCCAACCCCTTCCGCCCATGCGGTTTGGGCGAAAACGAAGACCGGAACATCAGCTCCTAACTGCAATCCTAACTGTTGAAGTTGGGTTTTGCTCAAGCCGCAGTTCCATAGGTGGTTAAGCGCCACTAGCGTAGTCGCGGCATTACTGCTGCCGCCACCAATTCCACCGCCCATGGGCAGGCGCTTTTCCAGTTCAATATCCACACCCAAGCTGGAGTTTGAGTGCTTTTGCAGGGTGCGAACGGCTTTAATAATCAGGTTGTCTTCAAAGGCTACGCTGGGAATTTCCGGTGAGAGCGTCACTTGACCGTCTGTGCGTGTTTTGAAGCGCAGCCTATCGCCATAATTCAGCAGCTGAAACAGGGTTTGCAGGTTGTGATAACCATCGGAGCGGCGGCCAGTAATGTGCAAAAACAGGTTGAGCTTGGCGGGCGATAGAAGTTCAAGTGTTTGGGTCATTGCCTTGGCTCCAACTGTATCGGTTCCAACTGCCATTCGCGTATGGCGAGTTTCAGACGAATCTCTTTATATTCAGCAATGATTAGCTTAGGCATAGCCAAGGTTTCGCTGCCGCTAGTGACGCTCATGTATTCGCTGTAGCTTATTTTCCAGCCAGACTGCTCAAGGGTTTCGATTAGTCCTTGGGTGTTGGG
>DAOORH010000486.1:0-2532 GCA_035389145.1 Cellvibrio sp. | reverse complement strand
GTATTTAACGCCATGGCAACTAGGCTCGATGAGCTCATGCGCTCACAAAAGGAAATGACGCTTGCGGTTTCCCATGAACTGAGAACTCCCTTGGCAAGGATGAAATTTGCATTAGCGATAACGGAAGAGCAAAGGTTGCCTGCTGGATTGCAGCGCCAGCTGTCTAGTATTAATCGCGATATATTGGAAATGGAATCGCTTATTAATTCACTCTTGGCGTACGCTGCTTTTGATCAGCAGTCGCAACAATTGAATCAACGTGAGGGGCATATACAGAGCTTGGTACAGGATATTATTGCTCGCCTCGCAAATCATCACGAACATACTATTCAAATTAATGTTTTCGATAATACACACGGGAACGTTATGAGGTGCGAATGGTCTTTAATGCAAACAGCAATTCAAAATTTAATTCACAACGCCCTTGGTTATGCGAATACTACAATTAGCGTCAGCCTAAATATTACGGCAACAGATTTCATCATTGAGGTTGAAGATGATGGCCCAGGCGTACCGGCAGATAAGCAAGGCCGCATTTTTGAATCATTTGTGCGTATTTATAGTGAGCTACCGAACAGAAGTGGATTTGGGCTTGGTTTAGCATTGGTTAAACGCATTATGTCTTGGCATTTTGGGGGCGCTACGTGCGGCAGCTCAGACTTAGGTGGGGCCAAGTTTTCGTTAGTGTGGCCGCGCTAAAATACTAGCGCCTTCTGATATGGTGAGGCAAAAATGCCACTTCTTTGCGCGCGCAGGGTTTTAGTGAATAAATACCGAGTTTTATATACCCAGTCGCTTGGAAATAGCGCACAGTTATAGTCCAAAGTTTTAACTAAAAATATTGTGCAAATTTAAATGCCAATTATTTGTTGAGAAACCACGAATTGGGCTTAAATAGCACTTTTAATGATGTTTAAGAGCGGCTACTATAGGCCCGTTTTTTAGGGGGGGCAGCGTGTCTGCCTTTGCATAAACCAAAAATAACCTAAAAAATTGTCAGAGTTTGTTAATAAAGCCTTCTTAGCCGATGAATGTAGCTATACTGCTACGACTAAAGCGAAGGTGCTTTAGAGCTTACTCCGTGAGATTGTAGCTACAACTGCCAAGCTATTACGTTGGTTTGTGCTGCGATGTCGTTTTTTGCAGGTGAAATTCAGAAGGTGGCAGCTAAGTTATGTCATATCACGCCAAAAAAAGTGCGGGACAGCGCTCTACGGGACTTATTATCGTAGTAGCCTTCCATGTGCTTCTAATCTGGGGGCTTACTGCGGGTTTACACCGTGAAGCCGTCAAAAATGTTGTAGAAATCCTGAAGGCAGACGTTAAAGAGGAAGAGATCAAGAAAGAAGAGCTCCCTCCGCCGCCACCGCCGGATGTTAAACCACCACCACCAGATTTTGTTCCTCCACCTATGCTTGACTTTGTGCCGGATGTTGTTCCTCAAGCGGCAATTAAGAATGTACAAAGTGAAGTGAAAAAAGTTGAAGCACCCGTCAACCAAACCAAAGCAAAAGTGTCTGGTAAGGGTTTAAGTCGCCCAGAATACCCAGCCGCTTCTATTCGTTTGGGTGAAGCAGGTACTACGGGTTTGAACTTGTTGGTTGGTGTGGATGGCCGAGTGTCAGACGCGCAAATTACTTCAAGTAGTGGATCAGAGCGGTTAGATACAGCAGCTCAAAAGCATGCGATTCGCTCATGGAAATTTATTCCATGTATGAACGGTGAAACTCCGGTGGCATGTTGGCATCCGATACGATTCACATGGAGGATTGAAGACGCCAAATAATCTAGACATAGTCTGATTTTTGAAGTCGTTCAATCACTAAAAAAATAGATCTTTAAATTTACGTTAACTGCAGGGTTTGAAAAATGTTAAAAAAACTTTCATCTGTTTTGATTTTGGCGTTGGCTTTAGGTGGTCAGCATTTCTTGGTTAGCTCGGCGTTTGCTCAAGACGCAACTGCACCGGCTACAGAGGCCGCTCCAGCTGCTGATGCTGCCCCAGCTGCTGACGCAGCACCAGCCACCGAAGAGCCAGCCGCTGACGCGGCCAGCGCAATTGACGCTGCAAACGAAGGCACTATGGCTAAAGAACAACCTCATGGTTTGGAGAAGGCTTGGGCTGATGGCGATGCTGTTACCAGAAGTGTGTTGGTTCTGATGGTTATCATGTCAGCAGCTACTTGGTACATCGGTGCTGTTAAATTGATGGTTCAATCTAAATTGTTCAAACAAGCTGTTGAAGCTCGTAAAGTGTGGGATTCAAAAAGCTTGCAAGATGGTGTTAACAACCTTAAAGCAGACAGCGCTTTCCGTGCAATCGCTGAAGACGGCTTGACGGCCCTTAAGCATCACGATGGCAAACTTACCGATAAGATTGACTTGGAATCTTGGGTAAGTATTTCTGTATCGCGCTCAGCTTCTAACGTTACCAACGATTTGCAAACTGGTATGGCGGTATTGGCAACTGTAGCCTCAACCTCTCCATTCGTAGGTTTGTTCGGTACTGTTTGGGGTATTTACCACGCCTTG
>DAOORH010000485.1:0-2537 GCA_035389145.1 Cellvibrio sp. | reverse complement strand
CACCGGCCCAAATACCCCCGAAATTGCTAACCCCAATGCATTTGACGCCAATGGCAACCCTCTGCCTCGTCCTGTTAAAGCCGCGGCGCGCTGGGGCGAGGGCAGATCATGGTCTATGGATCAGCAGGCCGATATTCAAGAGGATGTCACCTCGTTTTATATCCAAGCCAATATCAACATCACCCTATTTGACCATGATTTGACGGGTAATATTGGCTTCCGCCGTATCGAAACCGATCAATCCAATAGGGCGTTTGTAAACGTTAATGGTGACGCGAGTAAAGGCGCGATTGAGATCTGCGATCAAGTGGGTGACTGCCGTTCAGATTTGGCACTTACACGGGTAGGTGTTAAGTACGGCAACAACCTACCGTCGTTGAACCTGAACTACCACATCACTGAGAAAGACCAAGTGCGCTTTGCCTTAGCGCGCGTATTGTCCCGCGCGCCCTTAGACAAGCTAGCAAACTTCAACCAAGGCAGTGTGGATGCCAACAACGCCAATGGCCCAACCTACAACTACGGTAGTAATAGCTCGCCAACCTTGACGCCGTTTATTGCGGATCAAATTGACATCTCCTACGAGCATTACATGGAGGAGACTAACGGCTCATTCTCGATTGCGGCTTACCATCGCGATATCAAATCCTTTATTCAGGATGCGTCCATCGAAAACTTTGACTTCGCTGGCAATGGTTTCATTATTCCGGAAACCTTCCCGGTGGTTGAAGGTGGTTTAGTGGTGGATAAGCCGGTGGTTAACGGCACCTACACCTTCTCTACCAACAATGCTGAAGGCGGTTATATTCGCGGTCTGGAAGTGTCATACACCCAAACCTTTAACTTCTTACCAGACCTTTGGAAAGGCTTGGGCGTGTCAGGCAGCATCTCCATGGTGGACAGTAAAATTACCGTGAGAAACAGCTTTGACCCAACCAACTCTGGCAGTACCTTGCCATTCCCCGGGTTGGTTGAGCGCTCTGGCAACATCACCGTGTTCTACAGCTACGAAGGTTTTGAAACGCGTTTATCTACAACGTACCAAGGCTCATTTGTGGGCGAAGCGCTGAACATCACCCGAGCACCGGTGATTTATGCGGCGGAAACTGTGATGGATTATCAAGCCAGCTACAAGTTTGAGAATGGCGTAAACGTGGTGTTCTCCATCGGTAACCTTACCGATGAGCCCAACCGCAGTTACAGCCTCAGCGAAGAGTTACCACGCCGCTTGAACTGGTTTGGCAGAACTTACTCATTGGGTATGAACTACGCGTTTTAAGTTTAAGTAGTGTGTTTTCACAGAAAAACCGCGCACTCGTTGCGTGGTTTTTTCGTTTTTAATTCTGAGTTTTTTAAATCCCCCCCAGCCCCCTTTTTCAAAGTGGGGAGTAAGTTCAGCGCACATTCCAAGTTCCCCCTTTCGGTAACTGCTCCTGCGTTACTCTACTTTCTGCATCCATGCAGTCGTGAAAAAAAGGGGGCTAGGGGGATTTAAGTTGTTAGACTAAGTGCAATTATTATTTACATAAGGGAATAATTTATGGCTATCGAAATCGAACGCAAATTTTTAGTAGTCAACGAAGCATGGCGCACCGCGCCCGCCGTCTATTTCTGCCAAGGTTATTTAAACCGCAGCAAAGAACGCACAGTGCGGGTTCGCGTTGCCGGTGAGCTTGGTTATCTCACCATTAAGGGCGCAACCACAGGCGCCAGGCGAGCTGAATTTGAATACGAGATTCCACTTGAGGACGCCAAACAATTATTCACACTGTGCGATGGCCCGCTGATAGAAAAATATCGCCGCAAGATTAGCCATGAAGGCATGCTGTGGGAGGTGGATGAGTTCCTTGGTGAAAACCAAGGCTTGGTAGTGGCAGAGATTGAGCTGGAATCTGAATCGCAAACCTTTGCCAAACCCGATTGGGTGGGGGTGGAAGTGACTGCAGATGCGCGTTACTACAACTCCAATCTTTCGGTACATCCTTTTTCTAAATGGTAGCTGTACGTTATTGCTATAGAAAATAGCAATGACAACCATATTTTCAATTGCTTTTATCTTTTTGATTTGCTCGCCTAGTATGAACCCTGAAGCAACTGCTTATTTATATCGGGTTCACTGAGGAGACGATCATGGCCAAAACCGCAAGTTTTGCAACTCTACACTTCGGTGTGGCGTTCACTGTTGGCTACGCCTTAACGGGTAGTGCTTTAGTGGGCGGAACCATTGCCTTGGTGGAGCCGGCGATTAATACAGTGGTGTTTTTCTTTCACGAAAAAGCCTGGGTGAAAATTGAGGAACATAAAGCGGATATTGCGGAAGTATTTGCGCAGCAGGTGTGAGGCGGATTACTCCGCCTCTAGCACCGCTTTTTTGCGGCGGTTTTCAATAAACAAGCCGATATAAACCCCAACTTCAAATAGCATCCACATGGGTACTGCCAGCAGAAATTGTGCGGTTACATCGGGTGGAGTAAGAATCATGCCCACCACAAAACAGCCCAAGATCACATAGGGGCGTTTTTTAATCAGCGATTTTG
>DAOORH010000484.1:0-2537 GCA_035389145.1 Cellvibrio sp. | reverse complement strand
CGTGGCCGCTTGCACCGTTTGGTGGAAGAAATTTGGGCTACCGATGAAATTCGTACTACGCGCCCAACCGCCGTCGATGAAGCCAAATGGGGCTTTGCGGTTATTGAAAACAGCTTGTGGGAAGCGGTACCAGACTTTATTCGTCACCTTGATCGTTTGAGCAAGCGCCATCTTGATCAGCCTTTGCCAATTGATGTTCAGCCTTTCAAATTCTTTTCGTGGATGGGCGGCGACCGCGACGGCAACCCGAACGTAACCCACAAAATTACCCGCGAAGTTCTGTTGCTCGGCCGCTGGATGGCTGCTGAACTTTACTCGCGCGATGTGTACAGCTTGGGCGGCGACCTGAGTATGAGTGAGGCGAGCGATGAGTTACGCGCTCTCTACCCAAGTTCAACACCTTATCGCGATGCAATGTTCACCCTGCGCAAGCGCATTCAAGCTACCTTGGAATGGGCTGAATCACGCCTACAAGGTCGTATTGTTGAAACGCCAGAAGACTTAATCACGAGTCGCGACGATTTACTCGCGCCTCTAATGGTGTGCTACAGATCCTTAAACGATGTGGGTTTACCGCATATCGCCAACGGCCCTTTGATGGACACCATTCGCCGCATTCACTGCTTTGGTATCAACTTGGTGCCACTGGATATTCGCCAAGACGGCGAGCGTCACGTTAAAGCTATCGACGAATTAGTCGCTTATTTAGACTTGGGTGATTACGCAAAATGGTCTGAAGACGAGCGTCAGGCGTTCTTACTAGAACAATTGAGCAGCAAGCGTCCACTGATGCCAGCGAACTGGCCGGTGAGCGACGATACCGCTGAAGTGCTGGCGACCTGCCGCGTAGTGGCCCAAGAGCCGCGCGAAATTCTCTCTCACTATGTTATCTCCATGGCGCAACAGCCTTCGGATGTACTCGCGGTTGCGCTCTTATTGAAAGAGTGCGGCATGACCTGGGATATGCCGATTGTTCCGCTGTTTGAAACCCTCGACGACCTTGACCGCGCGCCCATTGTGATGGATCGCCTATGGAGCATCGATTGGTATCAAAAATACAGCGCCAAAGATCAAACCATCATGATCGGTTATTCCGATTCTGCGAAAGATGCTGGTAAGTTCTCTGCGACTTGGGCGCAATATAAGGCGCAAGAAAAACTGGTCGCCTTGGCCGATAAATATGAAGTGTCATTAGTCTTGTTCCATGGCCGTGGCGGTACCG
The DNA here is from genome assembly GCA_035389145.1 of Cellvibrio sp. Taxonomy (GTDB): domain Bacteria; phylum Pseudomonadota; class Gammaproteobacteria; order Pseudomonadales; family Cellvibrionaceae; genus Cellvibrio. The sequence goes on along the minus strand of DAOORH010000484.1, from coordinate 1,315 downwards.
TTGGCCGTGGCGGTGGCCCGGTAGAAAAAGCGATGGCGTCGCAACCACCGGGTTCGATTCATGGTCGCATCCGCGTAACTGAACAGGGCGAGATGATTCGCTACAAATTCGGTTTGCCGCGCGTTGCATTCAGCAGCTTGTCTTCTTATGTGGCCGCAACCTTGCGCGCCACTATGTCGCCCCATGCTGCACCATTACCGGAATGGCGTGACCTCATTGAGCGCATGGGTGCATCCAGTTTGGAAGCCTATCGCAGTGTTGTACGCGGCCATGAACACTTTGTGCCTTACTTCCGCAGCCTTACGCCTGAACAAGAATTGAGTTTGTTAGCGCTCGGCAGTCGCCCCGCAAAACGTAAATCTACCGGTGGCGTAGAAAGCTTGCGCGCCATTCCGTGGGTATTCGCATGGACGCAAGTGCGTTTGAACTTGCCTGCTTGGTTGGGTGCGCGTCAGGCACTTGAGTATGCGTTGCAGCACGAACCAAAAACCTTGGAAGACATGGTTGCCAACTGGCCGTTCTTCTCCAGCTTCCTCGATTTGCTAGAAATGGTAATCGGTAAAGCCGATGGCCCCATTTGTACTTACTACGAACAACAACTAGTGCCAGCGGAATATCATGGCCTCGGCAAACAATTGCGCGATGATTTGAAAGCCTTGGAAGTGCTGATCAATGCGTTGAAGAAGCAAGATATTCTGTTGAAAGATGAACCGCTGTTGCGTCAATCGCTAGAAGTGCGCAAGCCCTATGTTGACCCGCTCAACTACTTGCAAGCTGAATTGCTGAAACGTTACCGCAGCAGTGAGGTCATTAGTTCAGACCTGGAGCGCGCGCTGAAAGTGACTATGGCGGGTATAGCCGCTGGTATGCGTAATACGGGTTAGAAACTCGCTGACTTGCTTAAGTTCGCAAAAAGCCGCACATTGAAAGATGTGCGGCTTTTTGTTTTACGTGAGCCTAGCAATAATAAGTTTGTTCCAGCGCTCAGTTGCCTATAATACTTACTCTTTTCAATGCCAAATAATAGTAAAGGAATCTCTATGTCTCTGCGAATATACGGTGCCCTCATCGGTTGCTTAGCAGCGTGCTTGATTAATATTGCGCACGCCGATATCGCCATGCAAAATCCTGATTCTCGTATTGCCATTAATTTAGACGGCCGATGGGATACGATTATCGACCCCTATGAAAATGGCTTTTATAACCACCGTTATGAAGAATCCGGTAATGGTTATTTTAAAAATGCGAAGCCGGCTAACCCCAGTGATTTAGTGGAGTACGATTTTGCTCGCTCGCCAAAATTGAATGTGCCGGG
>DAOORH010000483.1:0-2553 GCA_035389145.1 Cellvibrio sp. | reverse complement strand
TGGTCATCATGATTCCGTTGCATAACTTTATTCCGACTCTTTTATTCGCCGACTTATTTTGGTTTCCGCTGTTTACCATTGCTGTTTTGGTTTTTCGGTATATGTTTAAAACCCTGCAATGGAATCTACTTTCAAGCAAGCAGTTTGTAGAATATGGAATTGTATTTTCATTGATTGGCGGATTAGCTATAGCCTTAACAATGTCAGCAATAGTGTCCTCTTTTTTTTGGTCTGAGTTTACCAATAACCTTATTCCACAGCATGATGACAACTTTAGTGTACCCCTGCTGGTATTTAGATCAATTATGGGAAACTGGATACAGACAACCATATTCATATCAGCATGGTTATTTGTCTATAACAGTATTACCTCAACCAAGCGAATCCGAGAAACAGAGCTGCTTTATTTACGCTCTCAGCACAGCCTCAAAGAAGCCATGCTCAATAGCCTTTCCAATCAATTAAACCCTCACTTTCTGTTCAATGCGCTTAATAATATTCGTTTTATGATTCATGAGAATCAAAAATCTGCCGAACATATGGTCGTTTCTCTATCTGAAATATTGCGCTATTCATTGGAAAGTAGCAGGCAAGAAAAAGTGTCTGTGGCAGAAGAAGTGGCCATTATTCAACGCTATATTGCGATAGTAAAATCGCAGCTTGAAGATCGTTTAAATTTTCAATTAAATATCGCTCAAGAGCACCACCACTACCTAATCCCACCCATGGTATTGCAGATGCTGATTGAGAATGGGATTAAACACGGTTTAGACAATATCCATAAAGGCGGTGAATTGCAGGTGTCGTCACAAGCAGATGAACACAGTATTCAATTTACCGTTAGCAACGATCTGCCAGATAAAATTGCAATTACCACGCCCACCACAGGAATTGGGCTGAAGAATATACGTAAACGGCTTGAACTTCTCTATGGCGATCAGAGCAGCCTAAGCACTGTAAAAACTCAGGATAAATTTACCGTAACCGTGAGAATCCCCAAGGAAATTTCACAATGAAGGCAATAGTGGTTGAAGACTCTCGCTTGGCGCGCGAAGGCTTGATAAAAATGTTACAAGCTCACCCCGAACTGCAAGTAGTAGCTGCAGCAGATCACAGCGTAAATGCATTGGCGCTGATTCAAGAACACCAACCCGATGTGGTGTTTTTAGATATTCATTTGCCAGGTGAAAGTGGTTTTGATTTGTTAGAAAAATTAGATTGCACTCCGCAAATAATCTTCACCACTGCATACTCCGAATATGCAATTCGTTCATTTGATTACAACACCATTGATTATTTATTAAAACCTATTAGCGATGAGCGACTTAAAATCGCCATAGATAAGCTCAGTATTAATAGTAAAGAACCAGAAGCCGCGCCCAAACCACCGCTAGATATCAACAGCCGCATGTTTGTAAAAGATGGCGATAAATGCCACTTGGTGCATCTGGAGTCTATTCGTTATTTTGAAAGCTGCAAAAATCACGTGCGCATTTTCTTTGGCAACGACAATGCCTTTGTTAAAAAATCGCTTAACAGCATTGAAGAACGATTGCCGGTAAAGCATTTTTTCAGAGTCAACCGACAATACGTGGTTAACCTGCATGCAATTGTCAGTATTGAAGAAGCTATTAATGATGGGTATGAAATTACGATGAATGATGGCAAGACATTAGAAGTCTCGCGCCGCAATGCGGTGGAGCTGAAAGATATCTTAAGTTTTTAACGCTCTCTGTTTTTTAAGCAACGCCCAATAAACTCTAACACCGAGTAACAGAGCCGTAAGCACACCAAACAAAACTGCATCGGCATAACTTGATCTCACCTGCAACAAAACATGCAGCCACGCCAAGATCGCAATAAAATAAATCGATTTATGCAACTTCACCCAATTTTTCCCGAGCCTGCGCATCATGGCTTGCGTTGAAGTTGCACCCAAAACAATCAATAAAATAACAGCGGGAATGGTGAGTAAAATATAAGGGCGCTTAACCAACTCGGAACCAAAGCTTGAAAAATCCAACCCAAGAATAAAAATCAAATAAGAAAGCAAATGCGCAATAGCATAGAACAACGTAAACAGCCCCAGCATGCGCCTGTGAACCATAAGCCAGCTTTGATTCGCGAGCCGCTTTAAAGGTGATACCGATAAAGTAATTAGCAGAAAATAAAATGCCCACGTACCGGTAAATAAAACTATCGCTTTGGCCGGGTCTGCACCTAATTGATTGGTAGTAGTTTCATAAACGATAAAAAACAGCGGAAGCAAACTTACTGTAAAAATTAAAACTCTTCGCCAAATAACGGGCATGTATAAACCTCGATTGACCGCGCTCAATATCTAATAGAATTTTTTCAAATCCAGCCCAGTGTACAAACTCGCTACTTGATCGGCATAGCCATTAAACATTTGTGTGGAGATTACATTAGGGCTGAACAATCCGCTGGGAAGGCGGCGTTCTTTAGCTTGCGTCCAACGCGGGTGATCGACATTGGGATTCACATTGGCGTAAAAACCATATTCATTAGGCGCGAGCTGGCTCCACGTAGTTT
>DAOORH010000482.1:0-2556 GCA_035389145.1 Cellvibrio sp. | reverse complement strand
ATGACCAGCACACCCCTATACGGATTCTCCGACAACTCTTTTAAAGCCGCAGGCGAAGAAGCCGGCATCCGCCAGCTCGTGGATAATTTTTATCGCTTTATGGATGAACTGCCCGAAGCACAAATTATTCGCGCCATGCACAAAGATGATCTCACCAGCTCGCGCGATAAACTCACCTTGTTTTTATGTGGTTGGATGGGTGGGCCAAAACTCTATCACGACAAATACGGCGGCATTAATATCCCCCGCGATCATGCGCACTTAGCCATAGGTGAAGCGGAGCGCGATGCTTGGTTATTGTGTATGGAGCGTGCAATAGAATTACAAAACTACTCACCGGAATTTGGTCAGTATTTGCTCGCCCAACTGCGTATTCCGGCCGAGCGTATTTTTGCGGTTGCGAAAAAACCACAGGTCTAAAACCCGTCAGTTAAACGCACGATTAAAATTCCCCCGCTCAGGATTAACGGTGGAATTAATTTTCTCTTTATCAGAAATGATTGATTCCGTGAGCAATAAATTTACGCGTACAGCTCGAAAGTTGAGTATATAGATTGGTTGCAACCAGTGAAAATAAATTCCACAACTATACCTCATCCGCCTGAATATGCTTGCCGTGAATTCCAATTATCCTCTCAGCCTCCGCATCAAGTATCTCGGTTAACACGCCAATCCTGCCCCTACAATCTTCAAGACTTTTTTGTAGGTTAGCTTTAGCCTGCTTTGAAACTGACCGTTGAATTGCCTCCAGTAAATCCGAGTCCTTTATGTTGAGGTGTTGAAGCATAGCTATTGCGTTGTTCATGTCTCTCGCCTGTTCCGATACCTTTATTTGATCTCTCAACGCAGCCTCCGTAGCTTTTTGACTTGCTTCTGCATCCTGCAACGCTTTTCTCGTTAAAGCCATTTCTTTCTGAGATTGCTTCAGGCTGGCAGTCAGCAACCAAATTGTTATGAGCCCAACAACTGGGTTGATCACACCGCCGACATAGTCTCCAAATTGCCCCCATGCTGCTGCGTCAGCTCTGACTTGAACGTAAGGTATATCTCTGCTTAATAAGTAAATAGCGAGAAATATTACGTAGGCTGCTAGTGCTGCCAATAAAGCCCAACGCTGTGCTATCAACGGTTTATCATTTGCGGTGCTCATATCGCCTCCCTAATAAAAATAACGGTGCCCTTTGTTGGCACCCAAAACCATATGTTAAACCATCCCACCAAAGTCTGCTTTGACACGGTTTTTATTTAATCGCCCTAGCCAATGCGAACAGATCCATCCAAGAACTTCTTGATCCGTTTCAAAATTACTGTCATTTGAATCACTGTATCGTAGGAAGGCGCACACGCATCTTTGTATCATCTCACTTCCTTCAAAAGATCGAAAATTTAGTTCTCAAAGAACATAGAATTTGCACAATCAACCACCCCATTAGCAGCTAAAATAACACTCTAATGAGGATTCCCCGTTATGCATCCATCCACACCCGATCAATCTACCGCCAATAGATCCACCTCCGTTGGGTTAATTATTCTATTAGCCGCCACCATTGCCATCACGCCTTTAGCGATAGATATGTACCTGCCCGCTATGCCTAGCATCGCGCAAGATTTACAAGCGCACATAGGTACAGTGCAGCAATCGCTCAGTATTTTTTTAGCAGCCTATGGCGCAGGCATGTTGTTATTTGGCCCCTTGGCCGATAAGTTCGGGCGCAGGCCCTTGGCGTTATTTGGCATTAGCGGTTTTGCCACCGCCAGTTTTTTATTGGTGTGGGCGAATAGTATTGAGTGGTTTTTAATTATGCGCGCCCTGCAAGCATTTTGCGGCGCGGCGGCAACGGTGGTGGTGCCCGGCATTATTCGCCACCTCTATAAAGAGCACACGGCTAAGGGCATGTCCTATATGTCGTTGATTATGATGCTCGCGCCGCTGTTAGCGCCGAGTATTGGCAGTGGCATTTTATATTTCAGCGAATGGCACAGTATTTTTTGGGTGTTGTTTGCTTACTCCATCATACTGCTATTTTTTATTTGGAAATATTTACCCGAGCCGACTACTGTAAACGTGGGTGAAAATTCCCGCGCATCTATTAGCTTTTTTTCAGGCTATAAAACGGTATTTGCTGAACGCAGTGTGCGGCCATTAATTTTCACCATTGTATTTTCGTCATTTAGTTTCTTTTGTTATCTCACCGCAATTCCGTTTGTGTACATTCAATATTTTGGTGTGAGCGAACAAGTATTTAGCCTTTTGTTTGCCATCAATATCAGCACCTTAATGTTGTCGAATTTTATTAACAGCCGTTTTGTATCGCGCTGCGGCTCGCCCTATATGGTGCGCACCGCCATGTTCACTGGCATAGTTTTAGCCGCGCTTTTGTGTACAGTGAATATTTTAAAATTAGATATGGTTTTTACGGTTATTTTATTAGCACCTCTCCTAGGCTGTTTAACCATGATCAGCACTAATACCGACGCCATGATTCTGATGAAATTCCCCGATCACTCCGGCACCGCCAGCGCAGTAACCGGCACCTTGCGTTATGCCTGCGGCGC
>DAOORH010000481.1:0-2562 GCA_035389145.1 Cellvibrio sp. | reverse complement strand
ATTCGCATTCCTGATGTGGAGTTGCCCGAGCGCTTAAAAATTATTTTTAACTCAATCACCGAAATCATTAACCAATATTATCCACAAGAAATGGCGATTGAGCAGGTCTTTATGGCCAAGAATGCAGCCTCTGCACTCAAGTTGGGGCAGGCGAGAGGAGCTGCAATTGTTGCTGCTGTCGCGCAGGATTTGCCGGTTTCTGAGTATGAGGCGCGCAAGGTAAAGCAATCAGTGGTGGGAAATGGCGCGGCTGATAAGTTGCAGGTTCAGCATATGGTTAAAACACTGTTGCGCTTGCCTGCAGCGCCGCAAGAAGATGCGGCGGATGCACTCGCTGTCGCGCTATGCCATGCCAATAGTTCGCAACATTTAATCAAGCTGGCTGGCTCAGTCAGTTTCAGACGCGGTCGAATTGTTTAGTGGTGGTATTTCGCATCGCACTGATTCAATTATTTAAAATACATAAACTGCATTACAATCGCAGCCAATCACAATAAAGGCTAATTGCGCATGATCGGACGTCTTCGCGGCACTCTTATCGAAAAACAACCTCCTTATTTATTGTTGGATGTAAACGGCGTTGGCTATGAGCTGCAAGCGCCCATGACGACTTTTTATCGTCTACCCGCCATAGGTGCAGAAGTTATTTTGCACACGCATTTATCCATTACCGAAAACTTGCATCAGCTATTTGGTTTTGCCGATCAACGCGACCGCTCATTGTTTCGTACGCTTATTAAGGTGAATGGTGTAGGGCCTAAATTGGCGGTGGGTATTTTGTCGGGTATGGAAGCGGATGATATCGCCCGCTGCGTGCGTGACAACAACGTTAAAGCGCTCACCAAGGTTCCTGGCATAGGCACCAAAACCGCCGAACGCTTAGTGATTGAGTTGCGCGACCGTTTGAAAACTTGGGATATGCCCCACGGTGATCTGTTGGCGCATAACGAAATCCAGCAGATCGCCAGTAACAACGATCTTTATGCCGAGGCCGAAAGCGCACTTATTGCTCTAGGTTACAAGCCGGTAGATGCAGCGAAAATGATTGCAAGTGCGGCTAAGCAAAAGCCTGAGGCAAGTAGCCAAGAATTGATTCGTTTGGCGCTAAGAAGTATGGCGAGTGCTTAAGTGTTGCAGCGCACATCAAAATTTCACACAAGTACCTTATCTTAAGAGCTGATAATGATTGAAACAGATCGCCTGATCGCCCCCGCGGCCAAAGAGCGCGAAGACTATTTGGATCGCACTGTGCGCCCTAAAAGCCTTGCGGATTATGTTGGTCAGCCGGTGGTGCGCGAGCAGATGGAGATTTTTATCGGCGCGGCTAAAAAGCGTGGCGAAGCCTTGGATCACACTTTGGTATTTGGCCCACCCGGCTTGGGTAAGACTACCTTAGCGAACATTATCGCCAATGAAATGGGTGTTTCTCTTAAAAGTACGTCTGGCCCCGTTTTGGAAAAAGCCGGTGATTTAGCAGCGCTAATGACCAACCTTGAGCCGGGTGATGTGCTTTTTATCGATGAAATTCATCGTCTAAGCCCGGTGGTTGAGGAGATTCTCTATCCTGCGATGGAGGATTTTCAGCTGGATATTATGATTGGCGAGGGCCCCTCTGCGCGTTCGATCAAACTGGATTTGCCTCAATTTACGTTGGTTGGAGCGACAACGCGCGCGGGACTTTTAACATCACCTTTACGCGACCGTTTTGGTATTGTTCAGCGTCTGGAGTTTTATAATGTCGCCGATCTCACCCATATTGTGGCGCGTTCTGCGAGTTTGCTCGGTGTAAAAATGGACGGCAAGGGTGCGGAAGAGGTTGCTAAGCGTTCGCGCGGAACTCCCCGTATTGCCAATCGTCTACTACGTCGTGTACGTGATTTTGCCGAAATGAAAGGCAATGGCGTAGTCACGGCGGAAATGGCAGATAGTGCGCTCAATATGCTGAATGTGGATGATCGCGGTTTTGATCATATGGATCGTCGCTTGTTAATGGCGCTGATGAATAATTTTGATGGCGGCCCTGTTGGTGTAGAGAGTTTGGCTGCTGCTATTAGCGAAGATCGCGGCACCATTGAAGATGTGATTGAGCCTTATTTGATTCAGCAAGGTTTTCTGGCGCGCACACCGCGTGGTCGCGTTTTAACCAATAATGCCTATGTGCATTTTGGAATCCCAATGCCTAAGCGCTTGCAGCAAGATGCTGGCGAGTGATTATAGATAAACAACTAATGCGAATAAAATTTGTACAGAGTGGCCTATGAGCAAGAGTGAATTCAGTATTCCAATTCGCGTTTATATTGAAGATACCGATGCAGGCGGCATTGTTTACTACGTAAACTATTTAAAATTCATGGAGCGCAGCCGTACAGAATTTTTCCGCGCATTGGGTTATCATAAGCCCGCAATTTTGGATGAAGGCTTGTTATTAGTCGTTCATTCTGCGCAGATTGACTACCATCGCTCTGCGCGACTTGATGATGAACTGAGCGTAACCACTGGCATCCTTAAATTAGCGCGAACCTATGTTGAATTTAAACAGCAGGTATTTCGCAATCAAGAGTT
>DAOORH010000480.1:0-2607 GCA_035389145.1 Cellvibrio sp. | reverse complement strand
CGGCACATCTATGTGCCTCGCCCTTCGGGCAGCTTCGCTGTGAAAAGCATCTAAAGTTACCCATGTAGCTTTGCACAAATTCTACCGTTTCGGCATCGCGCTCATTGAGGGCTTTAATATCGTCGTTGCTCATGCCTTGAGCGCTAACAAACTGCACGAGTTGATAGCTGAGATATTTGTAGAGAATAAACCCGAGTATGTAGTCTTTATATTCATTCGCTTCAATTTTGGAGCGCATCTGGTTGGCGGATTCTCAGATTTTAGCGACGAGCTTTTTTGTTCATAATTCAAAAAAATCCCTAATACCTAAGCAGAGCATAAGTATTAACAGTTAGTGTTCAATTCAAAAAACCTGCAGCAAAAGCATTTATAAGCGTTTCATTGCGGGCGTATTGGTGAGCGGTATTTTCACTCATTTCATTTATTAAGCGCTCCAGTTTTAATCTGGGGTACTGATTGATCAGTAAGTTTGTAATAACAACATGGGTTTGTGGCAGAGTAATGTGTTTTACATTGATGCCTAGCTGATGAGCGCTGGCTAAGGTTATATCCCAGCCATAGAGTTCCATAAGCGTTGTTTCGCGATACAGCTGATCTGAAATGGCGGGAATATTTTCATAGGTTGTGAGTAGGTATGCGATATCTTTGGCATCTCTTCCTCGCATAGCGGGATCTCGATCTGTCCATGAGATTAATTTGAGTATTGCCATTCCCTCAGGTGAGGCTACGGGTACATCAAGAACAGGCGCACAACGAAGACGAACTGTATTTGCGGTATTTAATGCCTCCTGAAAGCCGAGCACGTTCATAATTATGTCGCCAGATGGCGGCCATTGAACATTAGCGTCGTGATCGGCTAGATCGCCAAACGGAATTATGTCGATGGGCAAATTGTTTGGCGCTATTAAGCAATGTACTTTTCTTGTTTCGGAAAAATTATTTGCTATTAACTCCTTTCTTAAGGCGGTAAAGGCATCCCATGTGGGAACTTGCAATGCGAAATCAATATCGGCGGTGGCTCGTTGTATTTTTGCGCCGTAGGCATAATGCAAAATCATATCGCGTGCAGACGCCCCTACGATTAAGTAAGGTATTTGTAATTGCGTGGCACACTCTGCAACGATTGCGCAGAGACTCGCCAATGCGGGATCAATCTTCGCCGATATATTCAGCAATGGTGCTGTCATATAACATCCTTGCGGTTTCCAGGTTGCGGCTGTCTGCCGAGGCGATTAAATCGGCGTATATGAGAATGGGGTGAACGGTGTCCTGCATTAATAAGGCGGATGCGTTTTGGAGCTTGTCCGTCCAAAACGGGCGATAGATATGAACAATACCTGGGCTATCGCCAGTCCATTCAACAGCTTTTCTCAGCTTGGCAGCCGCGAGTAATTTGTTGCCTGATGCCTCTGGTAAATAGACCATTGCCATTTGCGGCTTAAGATAGGAGGTGTATTTTTCAGCCCCAACTTCGCCGCCCCAGTAGGCACCAAACTTGGCGATATCAAACGTTTTCCACCAGCTTGTGTCGTCGCTAATAAACTCACCCGCCCGCAATTTGGGTTTTAGCTTTTCTGGGTAAGCTTCTACCCAGCGATCTAATAGCTTGCGGCGATTGATAAGCTGACGCTTTTTTCCGCTATCTATCATGTAGCCGGCGGCTTTAAGGCTGTTGATTACCCAGCCCACACTTCCATTTGCAACGCCTGTTTGGTCTGCAATCTCGCGGTAAGGTGCATTAATGAGTGAGTTATTGCAGAGAAAGCCGTAAATGACTTTTAGCCCAGCATAGTCAAATGCTCGACTTGTATCAGTCTTTAATGAAGTGACATCTTTATTTTGCTTTTGCCCTCGAACATATACATATACAGGCGGCAAGTTTAGGTAGGCATTGCCAGCACAATCTATGAACTGGATATCCATATTTTTTAAAGCGCTGGCAATACTTGGATTAATATATTCAGTGGCCAGTAATGCTGGCTGAGGCAGCGCTTTAATTGTGTGAGCGATAGCGCCTATATTGGCTTTTTGTACTGACTTAATTTCTACCGCAACTTTACCATTTGTTTTATGCGATTCGATGAAGGCATCAATTCTTTGTGAACCATACGAAACCTCCGTTTCCAAGACATAGAAGGAAACACTTGTTTCATTTTTTAGAGCAGCTAACGCCCTGTCTAAAACTTCTGTTTCTGCTAAGCGCATAACCATTGTGCAAACCTTATTGGATAACCGCCATCTTCTGTACACAAATTTAGCATGTACATTAAAAATGTACAACAAAAAATAATGTACAACACGAGACGCAGGCACCATGAGGGCAAGCTTATAGCTAAAGTGTCCAGCTAGGAGTGCGTAGCGTGGAGCTAAGAGGGATGCACTCAGCACATCCATGTGCTTCGCCCTTCGGGCAGCTTCGCTGTGCTAATTTGTTCCAGACAAATTAGTGGTCGCTCCTGCGCATCCTGCGCCCGCGACATTAGTGCATCCATGCACGTCAACCGCATCAGCGCTTCTCACCCGCTAAGCTCCACTGCGAAATTTATTTTCGCCCCAAATAAAAAACCCGCGTTTCGTGAGAAACGCGGGTTTAGTATTTGGTGGAGC
>DAOORH010000479.1:0-2615 GCA_035389145.1 Cellvibrio sp. | reverse complement strand
CTGCTTGGGCACTCATACTTATTTTGCAGGGGGTGGATCAGGATTTTGCCGAAGTGCTGAAAGCTAAAAATGCGCAGGCAAGCTTTGATCAAATTATTCGCGAGTTAGAACCTAGTCAGCAAACTGTCTATAGTCCTATGATATTAAATGGCGAAGGTTTTGGATTTGTTGCCAATCACTCGCTCAGCATGGCCTCTTATTTATCGCGTGCGCAAGCGGCGATTGCAGACTGTCGTCGTCAACTCTTGGTGTCTTCCCCTTAGCTTGTCATATCACCCAATCGTTTCCTTGTATTAATAGTCGCTAACATATGCTGAATGCTTTTTTACTCACTCGCCAATGGCGCGATACGCGCGAAGGAATCGCCTTGGATTTTTGGTGGGCAACCGAGCAGGGGGCATGTTGGATGCAAATTACTCAACAAGAAATAGTATTTTTTGTGCTGCGTAAAGATGCCAAAAAAATTCAAACACTCTTGGCTGGATTGCGCGTATGGCGAATGGCAGAAGTCGAATTAAAAACCTTTCACAACCAGCCTGTAAATGCACTCTATTTTAAAAGCCAGCGCAGCTCGCGGGATGCTCAAGAGATTCTGTCGCAGGCGGCTATAGCCTCCTGGGAAACCGATATTCGCCCCCATGAACGCTATTTAATGGAGCGGTTTATTACTGCCGGTGCGCAGATAGATATTGAACCTGATTCTTTATCAAGTACTAAACCTATTTTGAATCCGCGTTTACTGCCTTCCGAAACTCGTCTTCCACTTAAAATGGTTTCACTTGATATAGAAACCACCATGGATGCTAAGCAATTATTTTCGATTGCAGTCTGGGCGGAGCAGGCGAAAAAAGTATTTATGGTGGGCGATTCTGCTACCCAGCTCGATGTTAATACAGGGGCTGATGAGATTGTTTATTGTGCAACTCAAAAAGAATGCCTGCAAAATTTTTTGAGTTGGTTGAATCACTATGATCCGGATATTTTAATCGGCTGGAATTTAATCCAATTTGACTTATGGGTATTAGAAACTCTGTGCCAGCAAGAACATATTAGCTTGGCCTTGGGTCGCAGCAATCAGCCCATACATTGGAGGCAAGAAGAGGGCGATGTTGGGCGCAGGTTTATTGTAATTCCCGGCCGCGTCGCGCTCGATGGTATCGAATTATTAAAAGCGGCTAACTACCGTTTTGAATCTTATGCCTTGCAGTTTGTGGCGGAGCAGCTTTTGGGAAAAAGTAAGCTGTTGCACGGCAATGATCGCGGTGAGGATATTGCGCGTTTATTTGCTGAAGATAAGTTGGCGCTTGCGGAATATAACCTGCGCGACTGCGAGTTGGTGTGGGATATTTTTGCGGATAAAAAGCTATTGCACTTCGCGGTGGAGCGCAGCCAATTAACCGGTTTATTGTTGGATAGAATTGGCGGTTCAGTTGCGGCTTTTGAGTATTCATACCTACCGCGTCTGCATCGCAAGGGTTACGTGGCTCCCAATTTGGGTGAGTTGGAATCCGATATTATTAGTCCCGGCGGCTATGTGATGAGTTCACGCCCCGGCATTTACGATAATGTGTTGGTGTTAGATTTTAAAAGTCTATACCCCAGTATTATCCGTACCTTTTTGATTGACCCCTGCGCCTTTTGGATTGCAGAACATCAACACTTATTGCCTGAAGAAGTTGTTGCCGGTTTTAATGGCGCAGTGTTTGCGCGCGAAGGCCATATACTGCCGCAAATGATTGAACACTTATGGCATGCGCGCGATCTTGCCAAGAAAGAACACAATGCGCCGCTATCGCATGCCATTAAAATTATTATGAATTCCTTCTACGGCGTTTTAGGTTCAACTGGCTGTCGGTTTTTTGATCCGCGCGTATGCAGTTCAATTACCTTGCGCGGCCACGAGATTATTCAGCGCAGTCGCGATTGGATTGAGCAACAGGGTTATGCGGTGATCTATGGCGATACAGATTCGCTTTTCATTTGGCTGGAAAATAACTGTGTAGGTAAGCCTCCGAAAAATCAGCAGCAATGCAAAAAAATTGGTGAGCGTTTAGCGCGCGAATTAAATCAGTGGTGGCAGCAAACACTTAAAACGGAATACGCCATAAAAAGCCAATTGGAAATTCAGTTTGAAACCCATTATTTACGCTTCTTAATGCCAACAATTCGCGGCAGTGAAATCGGCACCAAAAAACGTTATGCAGGTGTGGTTGAGCATAATGGCGAGCGCGAGTTGGTATTTAAAGGTTTGGAGAATGTACGCACTGATTGGACTCGCCTAGCCAAGGATTTTCAAGAGCAGCTTTACAGCAAGGTGTTTAACGGGGAAGGCTATTTAGATTTTGTGCGCGAGACAGTAGCCGATGTCTTGGCGGGCAAGCGTAATCAAGATTTGATTTATCACAAACGCCTGCGTCGCCATTTACACGAATATGAAAAGAACGTTCCGCCACAGGTACAAGCCGCGCGTAAATATGTACAACTTACGGGTAAACCTATAAAGCGCGGCGATTGGATTGCCTATGTGGTCACCACCAGTGGTGCAGAGCCCATAGCCGCACAGCAAAGCCCGCTGGATTATCAACACTACGTAGACAAGCAGCTAATGCCAGTGG
>DAOORH010000478.1:0-2618 GCA_035389145.1 Cellvibrio sp. | reverse complement strand
GACTTTTCCAGGATGTTGAGCCACCACTGTAATAGGCCGCAATAAAACTGCCGAGGGTATTGAGCGCTATAAAAGTGCCAAATTGATCATAAAGAATGGCATAAGCCACGGCTTCTTTGCCCAATAAAGCCTCCACCAATGGAATACCCACAAACCCAGTATTTCCGAGGGGAACGGTTAGCATTAGCGCCCCCGTTACTGAACGCGACCAACCGGCTCGCTTAGCGACAACCCAAATAAAAAAAGCGCTTGAAAACATCATTAGCCATGCGAAGATGACAGGCAAAAATGCCCGTGCATCCAAAACCAAATGCTGAATTTCAAATAAAATTAACGCGGGTAAAGCGACATAAATGACATAGGTGTTTAAAGACGGTGCGAGAGAGTCCGGCAGACGGCGATCCTTTTGTAACAACAAACCAATTACTAAACAGATCAAAATAACGAATAAATTGCCCATAACTAATAACTTAAACAAGAATTGAGTAACAAACTAAAAGGCTCGTAAACTTTTAAATTTACGAGCCTTTTATTATTTCTTATTGGAGTGAGCATTTTCCAAGCGGCGCTTTTTAATAAACTCACGCTGAGTCACTTTCTTTTTCTTCTCTGCGTAAGGGTTATCGGTAGTACGATACTCAATACGAATAGGCGTGCCGTGCAAATCCATAACCCGCCTAAAGGTTTTTTCCAGATACTTGGTGTAATGGCTGGGAATATCGGCGGTTTGATTGCCGTGAATAACAACAATCGGTGGATTGTGGCCACCGGGGTGTGCATAGCGTAATTTAATGCGACGACCTTGAATCATCGGCGGCTGATGTTCACGCACAGCATCTTCAAGAATACGGGTTAAATAATTGGTAGAGAATTTATCTGTTGCTGACTGATAGGCTTCTTCAATCGACTTATATAAATTACCAACACCAGTACCATGTAATGCAGAAATAAAATGAATCGTTGCGAAATCAACAAAACGTAAACGGCGCTCTAATTCTTTTTTGACATATTGTTTATGGGATTCGTCTAAGCCATCCCACTTATTTAATGCAATTACCAAGGCGCGACCTGCTTCAATAGTTGAACCCATTAAATGCAAATCTTGTTCAACCACACCCTCACTAGCGTCCATAACTAAGATCACGACATTCGCATCGCTAATTGCCTGCATGGTTTTCACAATGGAAAATTTTTCTACCATCAAATCAATATTTTTACGGCGGCGAACACCAGCAGTGTCAATAATGGTGTAATTTTTTCCAAAGCGTTCGTAATTAATATAAATACTATCGCGCGTAGTTCCCGGCTCATCGTAAACCACAACGCGGTCTTCTCCGAGCAGACGATTAACCAAGGTAGACTTACCGACATTTGGGCGCCCTACTACTGCCATTTTTATGCCTTTGGCAGTTTCAGCCTGTTCGCCTTCAGTAAACTCTGGGATATCTGCCAGCACTTCTTCCATCATGGATTTCACACCGCGACCATGGGTAGCCGTAGTTGCGAAAATTTCGCCCAACCCTAGCTCGTAAAATGGCGCAAGCGCGATATCCGGATCCATACCATCAATTTTATTGGCAACTAAATAGGATTTTTTATTATGCACACGCAGATGTTTTGCAATCATGATATCTGCAGGGTGTAATCCAGTGCGACTATCCAAAATAAATAAAACGATGTCTGCCTCTTCAATCGCCATAAGCGATTGACCCGCCATCATGCTATCAATACCCTCTTCTTCACCGCTGATGCCACCTGTATCAATAACGATAAAGCGACGCTCTTCAAAAGTTCCTTCACCGTATTTGCGGTCACGAGTAAGACCAGGATAATCCGCAACCAACGCATCACGACTACGCGTGAGGCGATTAAATAGAGTGGATTTACCGACATTTGGGCGGCCGACAAGGGCAATTACAGGAATCATATTAAGTACATCAATTAATTAAAGAAGCAAAGCATGGTATGAATATCAAAAAAACGATCATGCTACAAAAAAATCAACCACTTAAAGACATTTCCATACGGATTTGGCTTTAAGTGGTTCAAATTAAAAAGTTATCTAAAAGTTACTTTTTCGCTTTAGCTGTAAAGGCCATGAGATTTCCACCATTACCGTAAACATAAAGCGTAGTACCATCAGTCAGCATGGGCGCACGCACCCCTTTGCGATCGACTCTGTCACGTGCCGCAAGCTCGCCGTTTGACTGACTCATCACGTGCATATAGCCTTCAAAATCAACAACAGCAACATAGTCACCAAAAGTTTGTGGGCCACTCAGGCGACGGCGCAACAATTTTTCATTTTGCCAAAGCTGCTCACCAGAGGTCAGACTGTATGCCGTAACTTTCCCGTCACTTTGGCTTACAAACAATTTATCGTCAGCAGCAGCAAGACTCTCAGATGTTGAACCATCCACGCCCCACACACTTCCTCCGGTGCCACGCGCTACCGCCGCGATGCGCCCTTGATAAGTACCCACAAATAAAATGCCGTCTTTGATCAACGGGCTCGCATGAATATCGACCATGCGATCTAATTCAGAACGACCTTTCGGAAGCGCCATACGCTGCTCCCACAAAATCAAACCGTTGCTTGGGTTAAACGCCATCAAACG
>DAOORH010000477.1:0-2629 GCA_035389145.1 Cellvibrio sp. | reverse complement strand
TTAGTCGCATCCATTGACCTTTCTTGGTCAACCTCACTTCCCTGAATACCTCCTTGTTGACGCCATTTTCCAGTAATTGGGTTAACCAGCCTAGTCGCCAATGGCGCTAAATGTTGTAGGAAATTGACCATAGTTTTAGGGCGACATCCGCTACAACTTTTGACGACATAAGCCTAGAAGTTGCAGACTAAAGCAGTGATTTCAGCGCCGATAAGGTTTGATGCAGCTCACCGATAACAGGCGGGTAGCAACCACGCGTCGCCAAATAGTGCTCATTAAAGAGCTGGAAATAATCTAACAAGGCATTGCTGTTAGCCTGCTCCCCCGCCATTTGCAGACACAGGGCTGCCGCTTCAGCGGTGGAGAAGTAATCGTCTTGATGGGATTTGCGTACCGCATAACCGCGCAGCACACCCTCCGGCAAGGCCACACAGGGAATACCCTCTAACCAGCGGCTCAAGTGAAACATACGGCCACTCTGCTTCCAAGTTGCATCCAGCAAAATAAAGGTTTTAAGTTTGTGGTTTTGAGGGATTTCGGTAAAAACCTCCCGCGCCTTAGTCTTGGCTTCCGGAGTATCCGCGGGAAACACCAGAAAGCACTGGCGATTAGGATCGTGCAACAAATCCAACAATGGCTGCTCGGGTTCAGTGCGGCTCCAGCAAAATGCATGGGTTTGTGCGGGGAAAACATCCGCAATTAAACGCCCAGTATTAGTGGGTTTAAACACCTCAATGCGATGCAACAAGAGCACAAACTCCACCCTAGAACGCAAACGCGGTTGCCATTGGCAAATACATGCATAGACCGCTAGCTGGCAGTGTTCACAGCGAATAACGGATTTGCCGCGGGCAGAGAATTCAGTCGTTGATTCAGCAATACAACGCTCACGTAAGTGCTGAAAAGAGGTTTTTTCGGGGGGAAGCATAAGATCAAGTCGCAAGCTAAAGAGCGGCGATTTTAACACCTACCCACCGTCCTAGAAAGAAAGCATGTACGTTGCGATGAACACCAATGTGAAAACAATAATCAAGCTGCAAACCATGATTGCAGGTGAGTTCATTTTGGATAACAATCACCGACGACGATAGCTTCCAATCGCCGGATAATCTGTATCCCACTAACATTTAACATATCTTTCCAGCGCTCAACATATCTTTAAAGGATCATTTTCATGAAATCAATCGCACAAAAACTTAGCTTTATTTTATTGGTTTCCGCAAGTGCAAATTTATTAGCTCACACCGCATTGGCCGCCGATGCTCCCGCTAACGATAAGCAAGCGAAACAAGCTATTGAAACACGCAAAGCTGCCTATCATTTGATTGCAACTAGCTTTAAACCTATCGGCGATGCAGTGCAAGGCAAAGCCGAATTTAACCAAGCCGACATTCAAAAACGCGCAAACCGTATTTTAGTGCTGACCGATTTTTTAGAAACTTCATTTCCTGACGCATCGAATCTTGGCGAACCAAATACCAAAGCAAGCGCCGATATATGGGCCAAAAGAGCCGAGTTCGATAAAAAGTTGAAAGACTTCCAAGAACACGCAGCAACATTGGCAAAAGTATCTGCCACAGAAGCGAGCGCTACACCGGCTTTCAAAGAAGCCTTTGGAGCAGTAGCTAAAGATTGCAAAGGTTGTCACGATAGTTTTAAGGTTAAATAAAAACGCTCTTCAACCTATAAACATCATAAAAAAAACGCCCTTAAATTAACACTTAAGGGCGTTTTTTATCAAACAATAATAAAATATTAAGAGGCTATATAGATTTACTCTTTAGACCACAGGGGCATTTCTTTGCTTAGCTTTTTAAACCAATATTCAAACGCTAAATTAATACGCATATTAGCTTGCACGCGGTCGTTTTTTTCCCAGAAAGTACCTAGTTCTTGCTCATCACTCGCCATGGCCAACAATTTATTGTTCGTTGAATCATAGAGTTCAAACACCGCCGTCATACGGCCAAAACCTTGGGTATAAACATCCACTCTGCTGGGGCGACCCTTGAAATCGTCTTTAGAACCCAGCGGTGCAATTTCAACTATTTTCATTTTTAAAACCAAGGTATCGCTAGCCGGAGTATTTGCCACTGTCAGCGCACCCGTTTTGAATAAATACTCATCTGCTGCTTCGCGATACTTTTGTTGGTAATAGGCTTTATCACCATCATTTAATTCCCAAGGCGTATCAAGAACAGACGACGTTGAAGACCGCGTTATTTTAACGTTCGACACATCCAAATCAGTCAAAATAACTTTTTTATACTGATTCAAATTTATATCAACCAAAGCAAAAGACACATCAAAATTAGATTTTTTTACATCCGCTAAACCCGCCTTTTTTGCTTGCGTATCTGCCGCCTTTTCGTGGGATTGCAAGGTGCTGCATGCGCTTAGGCTGAGCGCTAGCAAGGCGATAAGAAGTTGGGGCTTCATCAAAGTGGCTTTCACTAAAGTCTCCTCCATCAAAGGCAGTTTTTATTCATCGGTCAAACCCATTGAACCATAAGTCAGAGCAATAGAATGCACTTCATTAGATGTTTTTTGTTAAAGATTGTTTCAATAGACGACGAACCCCACCTCATAAACAATATGCTTCTCTGTGTAGCCACAACCATAATGCGTG
>DAOORH010000476.1:0-2640 GCA_035389145.1 Cellvibrio sp. | reverse complement strand
ATAGAGGATAGGGTATCCGCAGGCTGCAGTGATTAGGTAAATCCTTGAACTTCACAGTCAGGATTTAAGGAGTGCTTAGATGGGCGCTCGTGGGGTCTACCCGTTACTGTGCAACGCTGCGGACACTTGTCTTCATTATAGTGAGCAGCGCTTTATTAGCGAGGTTTCACTTAGTTTTTTACGCCGCAATAACTCTTTTTAATAGATGAATACATAATAGATAAATTTCGTATGAATGATGTTTATGAGCTTATAGAGAATAACGAACACTTTTTAGTGATTTACAAAAAACCTAATACCAGTTTTCACAGTGAAGATGGTGTGCGTGGCTTATTTGAAACGGTAAAGCAAACTCAAGGCTTGGCTGAGCTTTACCCTGTGCATCGTTTAGACAAAGTCACCTCAGGGTTGTTGGTGATGGCAAAAACGGCTGCCGCTAATCAAGAGCTAGTCAATCAATTTAAACATCGTGAGGTGCAAAAGTTTTATCTTGCCATCAGCGGTAAAAAACCTAAAAAGAAACAGGGGATAATTAAAGGTGATATGGAACCGGCGCGGCGCGGCGCATGGAAATTAATCTCCACTCACACCAACCCTGCCATCACTCAATTTTTTAGCACTTCTTTAGGCGAAGGCAAACGTTTATTTATTGTTAAACCTCATACGGGTAAAACGCATCAAATTCGGGTTGCTTTAAAAAGTATAGGTGCGCCTATCTTAGGCGATGCGCTCTACGCAGATGCCGCTAGTTGCAGAGATATTGATAGAGTTTACCTGCATGCATTTAGTTTGGCGTTTAAGTTTAATGGGCAAGACTACTGCTTTACAGAATTGCCGCGCGAAGGCGATTTGTATACCAGAGCTGAATTTAATACCGCAATAAAAACGTTCCTCTCTCCCTGGAATATGGCTTGGCCCCAGTTGTAACAAGCACAAATCACTAAAAAAGCAAAAAAATAGTGATTTTTTAATCGTCGCAAGTTCTCGTTCAGTGGCATGAAAGTTGAAACACTTAACTCGTGTATTAAGTTAAGGCGGTTCAAATCGAATTCATGCACCAGAAGATTGCCATGTGAATTTTGGTGTGATCCAAAAGTGTGCTCACAAGGCTTTTTTAGCCGCCTACTTAATAAATTTGTGTTTTTAATTCTAGATGCAGTGGTGCACCGCTGGAGAGGCGTGTATGTGGGTTGGCATTAAACAGGCGTTACTCATTTTTGGCTTCGGACGAATTCTATTGTTGCTCGTGCTCTTGAGCATTATCGCAGTTATTTTCGAGTTACTTAATACATCGAGCCTTCTGACTCAAATCAATTATGCGTTGATCGCTCTGGTTGTTGGCTTAACCTTGTTGTCGTTGTTCGATGATATCCAGGGATTGAAACGCTATCTTGTGCATCTCTGCAATGAACAGAATTTAGAGTGGAAGCTTCATGTTAATGGGTTTCTGTTCCCATTACGCGAACCCTTGCATGAAATTTTAAAGCCCTATCGCAGAACATTAGATGCTAATCATGATGCATTAAAAGAGATGGCCTTTTCATCTGCAGAGTTGGCAACCAATGCGCGCAGTTATTCGCAAAGCGCAGCCGATCAGTCCGCGGCAACAACCTCCAGCGCAGCTGCTATCACCGAAATGAGTTATAGCCTTGAAGATATTTCTCAGCGTATAAAATCTACGCGAGACAAAGCGACTGAAGCCTTACAGCTTACGGAAAAAGGCAGTGCTGCCTTAAAAAATGCTAATACTGAAGTGGCGCAGGTTGCCGAGCTTGCTAAGGATACGCAACAGCGTATTACCACCTTGGATGAGCTAATGCATTCCGTCACTAGCATGTCGCGCATTATCACTGAGATTGCTGAGCAAACCAATCTGCTTGCATTAAACGCTGCAATTGAAGCTGCAAGGGCAGGTGAGTACGGGCGAGGTTTTGCTGTAGTCGCAGATGAGGTTAGGGGGCTCGCGAAACGCAGTCAAGGCTCTGCAACAGAGATTTCAAGCAGTATTGCTAAAGTACAAGCGAATATGCAGCAAGTCTTGTTGAGTATGAGTTCTGTTCTAGATAAAACCGTTTATTGTCAGAGCAGTGTACAAAATGCAGATTCAGCCTTAAGGGATATATCCTCAAGAACAAATGATGTTTTCTTATTGGTAGATGCAATTGCGGTTGCCGCATCGCAGCAAAGTGTTGCAGTCAGAGAAATATCGGGGCATGTAGAAACAGTGGCCAATCATGCGCACGATAATAGTCGGCGTGCAGGGCAAGCGGCTGAGATAGCAGAGCATCTTCATCGTTTAACCCGTCAGGCGGAGTTGTAAAATGGATATACCTTTTTCATTTTTATTTATTTTTGTGGTGGTTCCAGGTGTTGCGCTCTTTACTGCTATCTTGGGGGTTGTTAAGCGTAAAAAAACCGAAGAAAAATTATTTAGAACGGGAATCACATATCTTAAAAAATTGCGTAGTTTGCTCACCTATATTCAACAACATCGCGGTTTAACCAATAGTTATCTCAGCGGCAATTTGGCGGTAGAGGCTGAAATAGAAAGAATTGAAGTCTTAATCAAAAAGGAGATAGCGGATTTACACTCTGTAGAGGGTTGGATTAAAGAAAATAGTAAATGGGATAGCATTGTCG
>DAOORH010000475.1:0-2651 GCA_035389145.1 Cellvibrio sp. | reverse complement strand
CACTGTGCAGATGCGATTGTGTGTATCTCCAACTGCGACAAAATCACCCCCGGTATGTTGATGGCGGCAATGCGCTTGAACATCCCAGTTATCTTTGTATCAGGCGGACCAATGGAAGCGGGTAAAACCAAACTTTCTGAGCATAAGCTCGATTTGGTTGATGCCATGGTGATTGCGGTAGACGACAACGCCAGCGACGAAAAAGTGGCTGAGTACGAACGCTCTGCCTGCCCAACCTGCGGCTCTTGCTCAGGCATGTTTACCGCCAACTCGATGAACTGTTTGACCGAAGCACTCGGCCTCTCTTTGCCCGGAAACGGTTCTTTATTAGCAACTCACGCTGACCGCGAACAGCTATTTTTAGAAGCTGGCCGTCGCATCGTAGAAATCACCAAGCGCCACTACGAAGAAGATGATTACAGTGTTTTGCCTCGTTCCATTGCCACCTTCGATGCCTTTGAAAACGCCATGGCACTCGATATCGCCATGGGCGGCTCAACTAATACCATTTTGCATTTGCTGGCCGCCGCACAAGAAGGCGATGTGCCTTTCACCATGTTTGATGTAGACCGCATGAGCCGCAAAGTACCGCAGCTGTGCAAGGTCGCGCCCAACACCCCCAAATACCATATGGAAGATGTACACCGCGCGGGCGGCGTTATGAGTATTTTGGCGGAGCTGAATCGCGGCGGCTTGTTGCACAACCAATTGCCCACCGTGCATAGCAAAACCTTCCAAGAAGCTTTGGACAAGTGGGACATCATCAGCACCTCATCTGAAGCCGTGGCGACTTTTTACAAAGCTGGCCCTGCAGGCATCCCAACGCAAGTCGCTTTTAGCCAATCAACTCGCTGGCCGACACTGGATGGCGACCGCGCTGAAGGCTGTATTCGCTCTGTTAAACACGCTTACAGTAAAGAAGGTGGTTTGGCCGTACTCAAAGGCAACATCGCCATCGACGGCTGCGTGGTAAAAACCTCGGGCGTAGACGAAAGCTGCTGGGTATTTGAAGGCAAAGCCTATGTAGTGGAAAGCCAAGACAAAGCCGTTGCCGATATTCTGGATGGCAAAGTAAAAGAAGGCGATGTAGTGGTAATTCGCTACGAAGGCCCGAAAGGCGGCCCCGGCATGCAGGAAATGCTTTACCCCACCAGCTATTTGAAATCCAAAGGTTTGGGCAAAGCTTGCGCTTTGTTAACTGATGGTCGTTTTTCTGGTGGTACATCGGGCTTGTCGATTGGTCACGTATCACCTGAAGCAGCTGCTGGCGGCGCGATTGGTTTGGTACAAACCGGCGATATTATTCGTATCGACATTCCCAATCGCAGCATTAATGTTGTGCTGACTGAGAACGAGCTGGATGCTCGTCGCGCTGCAGAAAATGCTAAAGGCCCAGCAGCTTGGAAGCCTACTGAAGTCCGCCCACGCAAAATTTCTGCATCACTAAAAGCTTATGCGCTCTTAGCGACCAGTGCGGATAAAGGTGCGGTGAGGGATTTAAGCAAACTGGATTAATAGAAACCCCCTCTCCATCTCCCCTTCGCCAAGGGGAGAAGTTTTATCCCATCAAAAAAGCCAAAGCAATTGCTTTGGCTTTTTTATGTACAACCAATACTAATCTATTCCATTCCTTGAGCGTAACAACAGTATCTCTCTCAGCAGGATTACTGCCATGAAATCGCTCACCGCACTTTTGTTAACCTTGGGCATCACCTTAAGCGCTTGCTCCAGTACCGCCATTACCGACTACAGCAAAAATGCACCCAAGCTTATCCCACAAGAATTTTTTAACGGAAATTTAAACGCTCATGGGGTCGTGAAAGATCGCTCCGGTAAAGTGACACGTTATTTCAATGCCACAATAAAAGCTTACTGGGAAAATGGTGTTGGGACACTTGAAGAAAAATTCATATTCGACGATGGTGAAATTCAATATCGCACCTGGAAATTATCGCCGACAACAAGTGGCGAATTTAACGCGACTGCCGGCGATGTAATCGGGACCGGTGAGGGTGAGTTTGCCGGCAATGCGATTAACTTAAATTACGTGCTGGCCGTAAAATACAACAACTCAACGATTAATTTACGCGTAGACGATTGGATGTGGCTGGTAGATTCCAACACAGTGCTGAACGAATCAACACTGACCAAGTTTGGTTTTAAAGTGGGGAGCGTGCAACTGGTGATTTTGAAAAACTAAATGCGTTCATAGACCAAAAACTTATGCTGCAAACTTGCATCGCTATCGCCGGGCAACTCTGACACCAGCTTCCATTTACTTGAAGCCAATTCAGGAAAATGGGCATCGCCTTTTTCCACGTTCACATTTATACGCGTGAGATAAACGCGATCTGCAACTTCAAGCGCGTGGCGATAAATTTCTGCACCGCCAATCACCATAACCTCTTCTGCAAGTTTGCCTTGTTCATTGCGAAATTGTTGGCCAAACTCCAAAGCTTCTTCCACGCTTTTAGCCACTAACACGCCCGCAAAACTCCAATTCTTTTGGCGCGTAACCACAATATTAGTGCGCCCCGGCAGCGGTTTGCCAATCGACTCAAACGTTTTTCGCCCCATAATAATCGGCTTACCAAGCGTTACCGATTTAAAATATTTTAAATCTTGTGGTAAATGCCAAGGCAATTCGTTAT
>DAOORH010000474.1:0-2657 GCA_035389145.1 Cellvibrio sp. | reverse complement strand
GCATAGCTAGGCGCCTCCGCATGCACAGCGGCAATAGCGGCCTGTACAGAATAAACACCAAAGCCGCCCATGCTCAAAGCGCACTGAATTAATTGCGATGCCTCAAAAATTTGCGGGTGATTCCACAAGCAGCGGTCTTGATGTTCAAGGGTGATTAAATCGCCCAGCTTATCTACTCGCGCAAGACTGCGCGACTCTTGCACCAACATTAACCCTAACAACCCCATTACTTCTGCTTGTGGGATTAGCTCTAGCAATAACCGCCCAAGCCGAATGGCTTCTTGTACAAGATGTTGGCGCGTGAGCGATTCACCCGAGGAAGCTGAATAACCTTCGTTAAATAATAAATAGAGCGCATGCAACACTGAAGTGAGCCGCTCAGGGAATTCGTGGGAGGCAGGAATTTCGTAGGGAATAGCCGCATCGCGAATTTTATTTTTTGCGCGCACAATTCGCTGGGCAATAGCTGAAGGAGTGGCTAAAAATGCGCGCGCGATTTCTTCTGTGGTTAAACCACACACTTCGCGCAGCGTTAAGGCAAGCTGTGCTTCAATGGAAAGACTTGGGTGGCAGCAGGTGAAAATTAATTTTAATTGGTCATCTTCAATGGAGTCGTTTAACCAATCTTCACTATCGCTCACAGCCGATTCAAGTTCGTGCGCAATACCGGCGAGAGATTTATTAAACAATGCGCGACGGCGCAGATGGTCTATGGCTTTAAAGCGCCCGGCAGAAACTAACCATGCGCGGGGATTTTTTGGAATTCCTTCAGTGGGCCACTGCGCCAAAGCGGCGATAAAAGCATCGTGCAACGCTTCTTCGGCCAAATCAAAGTCGCGCAGTAAACGAATTAAGGTTGCTAATACACGGCGAGATTCTTGACGATAAATCTCATTGATATTGGCGCTAATGACTGAACTAGTCATTGTGCTTGCTGTGACCTAACTTACCAAAGTGGGTGTAACGAAAACCTCTTTCATATTTTAGCCCGAAACCAAGAGCGCGATCAAAACCTATATGAGCGATCCAAACAATCGCAATTTGGTTAGCCGTAGGTGAAGACACAAAAAAGCCATAGGCAAACAACATCAGCGGCAAAATGTAGGAGTGCATGATGTTATAGGCAATTGCGCCCACTTTAGGGCTGTGAAAATAAGCCAACCAAGATAAGTCTGGAATAAAAAACACCAAAACAAAGAAGCCCCAAGGGAAGCCCATAAACTCATAGGCCATGAGCGAAAAAAGAAAAATAGCCACGCCTTCTAATCTTAAAATCCACCGCAAATTACCGGTGACAACACCATTCTCTAACTTATTCATTTTTCATTCCTACACTTACCATTAAGGCCAACATTAAGGTTTATCTTGCATTGCCAATTTGCGTTTTGTTAAAGCCGTAGCTTCATGTTCAAGCGGGTTTTCTGGCCAAGGGTGACGGGGATACTTACCGCGCATTTCTTTGCGTACATCCGCATAGGCTTGCTGCCAAAACGTTTGTAAATTCATGGTAATCGCCAAGGGGCTGCCATTGGGCGATAACAAATGAATTTTTAGCGGCAGTTTGCCGCCTGCCAGTTGCAATTGTTCACAGCCAAAAAACTCCTGTAATTTTGCGGACACTTGCGGCACACCTTCCGCTGAAAACTCAACAGTAACATGGCGACCACTGGGCAACTCAATTTTTTCAGGCAAACACTGCGCAATGGCTTGGCAGTTATCGTAACCGAGATAAAATTCCAACCCATTTAACCAAGGCAGCTGATCAAGCTTGGTTTGCTCGGTTAAAAATGGCAAGAGCCATTGTTCGAGCGAATCACTTAAGCCTGCATCATCTAACCGAGGTAAATCTAAAAGCGCCTGCGCCTGAATAAACCGCGCACGCTGCAATAAGCGCTCTGCATTGGCGCTCCAATGCATATGCATTAAACCTTTCTCAGTAATTTTTTCGCGGATAAGATTTAACAACAAACCCGCCACTTGCTGCGACTCAACTGCCTTGAATTCTTCACTAATCAGCACGCCGCCCATTCGCCATTGGGTGTGAGTTTGCCAGCCATTATTTTTATGAATCAATTGCGTTTGCATTTGACTCAGTGCGCGCTGTTCATCTGCCGATAAACTTAACGCAATCCCAATACCTGTGTGACCTTTGGGTTTTGGATTAATGATGGGGAATAGCGCCCACTGGGAATTGAGTTTGGTTTGTGCATCCACACTAATCCCTGAATTCAACCTATAGCGCCCAGAATCCTGCTGATAGCCAATGCGGTCGCTGTAAGCGCGCGCCAAGCGGTTGGCATTAATACTGTCGGTTTTTTCAATCTTCAGTTGCAGTTTTTGTAACCAACGTTTTTGTTGTTGCTGCCATTGGCGATTGCGCTGCAACTCTTGCGCCGCTACTTGCAATACATCATCAAGATCAGTTTCTGTCGTAATATCAAAATGCAATGCCAAGGCCAAAAGCATTTCAGGCTCAGTAATCGTTTTTTCCTGCGCCAATAAAAATGCGGCGATACGTGGATGCGTACCCAGCGCACTCACTGTTTCACCCGCAGCGGTAATTTTTCCGGCGGCATCCAACAAGTTCATTTGTTGTAATTGTTGCTGCGCAAAATTTATAGCGAGTTTATTAGGTGCCTCTAACCAATCCAAAGAAT
>DAOORH010000473.1:0-2714 GCA_035389145.1 Cellvibrio sp. | reverse complement strand
TGATGACTGGGGTAGACTTGAATTCGCTGTTATTTTTGATAAGCGCGCAGGTTTGGTAACCGTCGAGGCGCGGCATCATGATATCAACGAAGATGATATCAGGGCGGCTATCGGCAATTTTTGCCAATGCATCAAAGCCATCGGTGGCGGTAATCACCATACATCCGGCTTTCTTTAATAGGGTTTCTGCGGTGCGGCGAATGGTTTTGCTATCGTCAATAACCATTACTTTCAAGCTTTCTAAACTTACGTCCATACTCTCTGACCTTTGCCTTTGTTATGCGATCTTGCGCCAGAACCGGTGATTGCGCTTTATAGAACGGGCTGATGAGCGAAAAAACCGTGCGTTACTGATTTATAGTAGTCTTAAATATACGCGAAATAAACTTTTAACACAGTTTTTAAGGTTTGGCCATAACTACTTGAAAGCATGGGTAATCTCTTCTCAACTTTAGGATTAAAGACCCTATAAATCGGGTCGCAGAAGTGTGCGCAATACCCTTGCTTTAAACGCTCTTAGGACTTAACTTTAGGCCGCATTTCCCACAACCGCAAACTTCGTAAGTGAGATTCTCCAATGACGCTAAATATAGGCGTAGTGATGGACCCCATCGCCAAGATCAAATTCCACAAAGATACTAGCCTAGCATTGCTCGTGGCAGCCCAAGCGCGCGGCTGGAACCTACATTATATGGAGCAGAGCGATCTCTACTTACTGCAAGGGCAAGCCCGCGCTAGCATGCGCAACCTCAATGTGCGCAATAATCCTGATGACTATTACACGCTGGGTTTGCATGAAGATCGCCCGCTGAGCGATTTAGATGTCATTTTAATGCGCAAAGACCCACCTTTCGACAACGAATTTATCTACAGCACGTACATTTTGGAAGCTGCGCAAAAACAAGGCACTCTTATAGTGAATGATCCGCGTAGCCTGCGCGACTGCAACGAAAAAGTCTTTGCCACCCAATTTCCACAATGTTGCCCGCCGGTGTTGGTGAGCCGCGACTCGGTAAAACTGCGCGAGTTTCATCAGCAATACGAAGATGTAATCTTCAAACCACTCGATGGCATGGGCGGCAGCCGTATTTTCCGTTGCCGTCAGGATGACCCCAACGTCGGCGTGATTCTGGAAACACTTACCGAAATGGGCACGCAAACCATTATGGCGCAGCGCTATATTCCCGAAATCACCGAAGGCGACAAACGTATTCTGGTGATTGATGGCGAACCCGTGCCCTATTGCTTGGCGCGCATTCCTGCCAAAGGCGAAACACGAGGCAACCTCGCGGCAGGTGGCACGGGCCTCGCGCAACCGCTTTCGGATCAAGACCGTTGGATTGTCAGCCAAATCGCGCCGACTCTGCGCGAGAAAGGTTTGTTATTTGTTGGTTTAGATGTGATTGGCAATTATCTTACCGAAATTAACGTCACCAGCCCCACCTGTGCACGCGAAATCGACAAAGCCTATGGCACTAACATCGGCGATTTATTGATGGATGCGATTGCACGTCGCAAAGAGCCGCAACTGGATTATTCGCTGTGAGTTCAAGCACCATAGAGTTTCAAATGGAAGAGCTGCAGGCCAAACCGGTCGATGCCGGTGATCGCCTGAGCTTTACGCTGTTTGTCGCTATTGCCCTGCACGCACTGATTATTCTGGGGATCAACTTCAAGTTACCGCCAGCCTCCAAAGGCTCGCAAACCATTGAGATTACGCTCGCGACCCACAAATCGACCAAAGCCCCCAAAGACGCCGATTTTCTTGCGCAGCACAATCAAGAAGGTAGCGGTACTGAAGAAAAAGCGCGGCAACTAAGCACCGAGCGTCAAGCAGAATTCGCCGATACCCAAGTGCGCGAGGTAAACCCTATGCCGCAAGTTGCTGCGACCTCGCTCTCAGAAAAAAAGCAGCAAATTATTACCACTGTCGGCCAGAGTGATTTTAAATTACATCAATTGAAAACGCCGAACAGCCAAGATGAGAAAGAGCTGCGCAAAGGTTTATTAGAAGATCAAACGGCTATTACGGCCGAAATTGCCAGCCTGCAAGCCAAGTTAGATAAGCAAAAGCAGGAATATGCCAAACGCCCGCGCATCCGCACACTTACTGCCGTCTCCGCCAAGGAATCTTTTGACGCTGAGTACTTAATTAAGTGGAGCGAAAAGTTTGAGCGCATAGGCACTAAGAATTACCCCAAAGAAGCCCTCGCCAAAAATATCACTGGGCGAGTCATGCTCAATGTGACCATTAAGCCGGATGGCAGCGTGGAAGAAATCGCCATCACACTCTCGTCTGGAAGCCGCATTCTGGACGACTCTGCGCGCCAAATTGTGCGCTTGGCAGCACCCTACGCAAAATTTCCACCAGAGATTCGCCGCCAAGTAGATCGCTTGAAAATCATCCGTTACGTCAGGTTTGAACCTAACAATATCACCACCAGCGATGAGTAAGACGATTTCTCAGGTTTTGCTTGTGTTCCGCCCGCGTTGACACAATACTCATCTCATGACTGAAAAACATATTTCCTACATAGATACTAATGAGCTTGTTCCAGGCAGTTTGTGCAATCACTTTTTGATTGCCATGCCGAGCATGCAAGACACCTCTTTCGCTCACAGCGTCACCTATATTTGCGAACACTCCAGCGAAGGTGCCATGGGTATTGTGATCAACAACCCCATGCCCATGATGCTGCATGAAATTTATGCGC
>DAOORH010000472.1:0-2762 GCA_035389145.1 Cellvibrio sp. | reverse complement strand
CCCGGTTTCGCCCAAACCGATTACCTTGTTACCCAATATATTTGAACCGGCACCACCTGCAACCCCAGTATTCGTCCAATTCCAATCCGTCCCAAGCGTTAGCCCCTTTTTAAGCGAAACTTCCGCCACTATAACTTCTACCAGCACTTGTGCTGGGGCACGATCCAACTCTTTAATTAATGGCACCAATTCCTGCCATTTTGTTGCTTCACCACGATAGAGCAACATATTGCGAGAGCTATCCACCACAAAATTACCGGATGTTTTAATGGATGATGAACGCCCAGCAGCATCTGAAGCGCCCGAGGGTGACGCGATAGATTTTTCATCTTTGCCGCGCGAAGATGTGGAATCAGAGCTGCCACCACTTACCACCGCATTTAAGGTTTCTGCCAATTGCGCCGCACCGGTGTTACGTACTTGGTACCAATAGAAACCTTCATTGGTGCTGGATTGTTGCACAACTTTATCTAATTGCTCTGTCCACTGGCGCACCATATCAATACCCTTTTGGTCGGGTGCGAATACAAACAATGCATTTAGGCCTTTAATGGGCACCAGGGTAATGGTGTTATCCGCACCGCCCACACTGTACCCTTGTGCAGACATGGTGGTGATAAGGCGTTTTGAGAGCGATTCAGCATCGGTATAAAGAGGATCTATACGCAAACTGTAACGCCCTTTCATGGTGGGGCGATCTAGCAGAGTGAGCACTTCTGCTGCGCTTTGCACCAAATCGGGCGCGCCTCTTAGGGTTACTGCATTATTAGCATTATCGCGCTGTATTTTTAGCCCCTGCCCTTCGTAAATAAGAGTCAGCATGCTATAGGCATCTGCATTGCTAATAACATTTAAGGTGCGAATGAGAAAAATAGGCCTATGGGTGCTAGGTACGCTTGGCAAGGTTGAGCCAGTCACAATTAATGGCAACTCGCCCGTTGCACCCTGGCTGCTGGCCAGTACAAAACGGAGCATGTCGCCCTCTTGCATAATTTGAATGCCGTAACTTGCCAATATATCGCGGCTTATTTGAAATATATCCTGACGATTACGCGGCTCAGTTATACGCAGCGTGACCAAATCTTCTTTGGTGGCAACATCTGGCGCTATTTGAAAAGCTAATTTCAATTCATTAGCAAAGACTTCATTAATAAAGGCTGGCAGAGAAAGACCATCAATACTTAAGCTAATAGTTGCCGCTTCTTTGGGTGGAAATAAGACGGCTTTATCTAGCGACTTAAGGCTTACGCTGCCGGGATTGGCTATTGGCGGTTGACTGAAGCGCTGCAACTGTTCTGAGCCCGATACTGCAGGGATATCACTGGCTGTTTGCTCTGACGATGATACGTTTTTTAAGCGCGGAGGCGGGGCAAACTCACTGTCAGACATTAAGGCGCAGGATGAAATAATAGCCATAAGGCCAAACACACTGGATGCCTTAATAATTAAAAAAGTTGAAGGACGACTCATTTGGTATTGCGCTCCAAACGCTTGAAAGCGTTATACAAAAAATAATGACTAATTTTTTTAAAATTCCAGCAGCTAGCTTGAATTTATTATTGATACTATTTAGCTTTTTCGGCTGATTTTTGTGCGGTAAAAAGCTTTAATAATTCAGCATTTTCTGGCTTGCCATCTTTGGATAACTTAAGCCAATCCTCACCTATTTCTAGCAACACCCAGGTGGTGCCCGGCAGCGTTTGCCCTTGCTGTGTACGCTGATACTTTTTATTTACCCCGAACAACACTTCTTTGGTTTGCTTGTTGTTAATAATGGCTTTTATTTGAACACGCAATTTTTTTGCTTCTTGCGCATCCACTTCTCTTTGGGTTGAACCCTCTGTGCTTTGGCCACCGTTTTGACCCGCATCCCCCCAAAAACCAGAGGCGGTTAATTGGTTTACATCGACCTCCGCCGCCTTTGCTAGCTCAGCCATTTTCCACTCATTTGATGCTGAGGACACAAGCTGCTCGTCTCGCCCGATGGGAACAAGAAAACCAAATACGAGATTTGCGCTTACGAGCACAGCTACATAAAGGTACAAATATGCCTTTGTCATTATTGTTTTGCCCCTACGGAGTCTTCAATAACAAACCATGCTGTTACATTTATGCGATAAAAAAGATTGTTTTGGTTGGTAATATTCAATTGCTCAAAATCCACTATGACGGGTGGAGTATTTTTGGCCATTTTATCTAACA
The DNA here is from genome assembly GCA_035389145.1 of Cellvibrio sp. Classification (GTDB taxonomy): domain Bacteria; phylum Pseudomonadota; class Gammaproteobacteria; order Pseudomonadales; family Cellvibrionaceae; genus Cellvibrio. The sequence continues at coordinate 560 of DAOORH010000472.1, read as the reverse complement.
TTGCCTGCCATGCACCTGCTTGGTATTTACCTTGGATATCGGCATGAACTGGCCGCCACATAAAGCCACGCGGTGCCGCACCTACTTCTACAGTGATTCGATCAATAATAATGCCTGAGTCTTTAGCATGCTTTTGCAACCAATCACGCAGCTTGGCCTCAGCCTCACCTTCACTAGTTGCATTCCACAACTTGGTGCGCATGGTTTTTAAAATATCATTAGACGCTTTTGCGCGTTCTGGCCACTCGCTTTCACGCGCTACTACTTGCGTGTCTTGGTATGCCGTTAAGGCCACTCTGGCATCAGCTTGTTTGGCGATACGCCAGTCATTCAACTTTACGTGAACCCATAAAACAACAAGAACTACCGCCACTATTGAAAATAGCTGTAGCCTTTTATTCGCCTGCCATTCTTGTTTGGCCTGCTGCCAATAACCTTGTAATTGCGCCAATCTCGCCATTATTTGGGCTCCTGTTGAGATTGCGCAAAACCGTCTAGTTTTAAACGAATTCGATATTTATTGGCTTCTGGCGTGGGTTCTACACGGACATTTTTCATTC
>DAOORH010000471.1:0-2788 GCA_035389145.1 Cellvibrio sp. | reverse complement strand
TCGCGTTTGTGCAACACATGATTGCCTCGCTCAACAGCCAAGGCATGGCCGGTGTGGTCATGCCCCACGGCGTGCTCTTTCGCGGCTCCAGCGAAAAAGATATTCGCAAAGGTATATTGAATGATGACTTGCTAGAAGCGGTAATAGGTTTACCGGCTGGCTTGTTCTACGGTACCGGCATTCCCGCAAGCCTATTAATTTTAAACAAAGCCAAGCCCGCCGAGCGCAAAGGTAAAGTGCTATTTATTAATGGCGAGTTAGATTACGCCGAAGGCAAAAACCAAAACACCTTGCGCCAACAAGATATTGAAAAAATTCTCGCCTCCTTTGATAGCTACCTTGAAATAAAACGTTACGCCCGCGTGGTGGATATTACTGAAATTGCTGAGAACGATTTCAATTTAAATATCCGCCGCTATGCCGATACCTCACCACCGCCCGAAATTTTTGATGTGCGCGCATTACTGCACGGTGGAGTGCCCGTGCGTGAAGTGCATGATGATTATATTCAGGAAGAAATTTTAAAAGGCTTTGATGTAAGTGCGGTGTTTATCAAACGTGATGATAATTATTACGACTTTAAAGCTGAGATAACCTCTAAAGAATTAATTCGCACATTTTTACCGGCAGATAACCAAGCTCTTATTTCACAAGTGGAGCGCTGGTGGGATAAGTATCGCGTTTCGTTGCATGAATTGGATGCGCAAGTGGCGCAGGCGGAAAGTGTGATGAAGGGATTTTTGACGGAGCTTGGGTATGAGTAAGTCTATCCCTAGCGATTGGAGAGTCGATACTCTTGAAAAATTCACTAACTCCATAACCGTGGGGCACGTAGGTAGTACCAGTGAATTTTATAGGAATGAAGGAATACTATTTTTAAGAACTGGTAATTTAAACAGTGGAAAAATTGTTTTAAGTGACTTGAAATTTATTACGCAAGAATTTCACGAGTCATTAGGAAAATCAAAACTTCGAGAAGGCGACGTATTGGTTTCTAGAGTAGGATACACTGGAAATGCCGCTATCGTTCCTAAAGGCTTTCCTGAAGCTAATTGTGCAAACATTATAATTATTCGTGCGGATGAAACTGTGCATCCCGAATATCTACATTCATTCATAAATAGCCCAGTTGCAGCGCAACAAAATGCTGCTTTCTCTGTTGGCTCAGCTCAAGCTGTTTTGAATACCGGTGCTATTAAGAAGCTAATTGCCGTCATTCCCCCTCTCCCCGAACAACAAAAAATCTCCGCCATTCTCACATCGGTTGATGAAGTAATTGAATCCACCCAAGCGCAAATCAATAAACTCAAAGACCTAAAAACCGGCATGATGCAAGAACTGCTGACTAAGGGGATAGATCACTCGGAATTTAAAGATAGTCCGGTGGGGCGGATTCCGAAGGCGTGGCAATTCAAAGCTATTGGCGACATATGCAAAATAACTTCAGGGGGAACACCTGACCGAGCTACAGCTTCATTTTGGAATGGTGATATTCCATGGATTAAAACTGGAGAGATAAATTATAAAACTATCTATTCCGCAGAAGAATACATAACTCAAGATGGCCTTAAAAATTCTTCAACTAAGCTAATACCGGCTGGTTCCGTCTTGATGGCCATGTATGGACAAGGTATCACGAGGGGAAAAGTTGCAATATTGGGCATTGATGCTTGTTTGAATCAGGCGTGCTTAGCAATGCTGCCGAGTGTGCTGATAGATCAATATTTTCTGTTTTATTTTTTCAGTAATGAATATGAAAACCTTCGATTGCTTGTGCAAGAGGGTACACAAAAAAATTTAAATGCTTCTATTGTTAAAGACGTAATAGTTCCATTGCCATCGATCGCAGAGCAGATGGAGATAAGTAAGCGACTTCAATCAATTGATAACAATATCAATAGAATTCAAAAGAAAGTGGATGTCACAACCCAATTAAAAAAAGCCCTAATGCAAGACCTCCTCACCGGCAAAGTCCGTGTCAAAGTGAATTGATTATGACGAACGACGAATTCGATAAAGTCGAGCTGCCTGCGCTGGAGCAATTGCAAAAACTCGGCTGGCAATATATCTCTGGTTTGGCGTTTTTACCCACGCCCGATGGTGAGCGCGAATACTTCCGTGAAGTAGTGTTAGGAAAGCGTTTGCGTTCGGCGATTCTGCGGATTAACCCTTGGATAAGTGACGAGAACCTGCGCAAAGTTATGCGCGATATTACGCACCCAACCGCCGCGACTTTAATGGAAGCCAATCAAAACCTGTGGCATACCTTAGTCAATTACCAATCCGTCGAGCAGGATTTAGGAAAAGGCCGCAAAGGCCAAACTGTAAAAATTATTGATTTCGACAATATCGCCAACAACGAATTTCTGTGCGTAAACCAATTTAAAATTGAAGGCATTAACGAAAATATCATTCCGGATATTTTGTGTTTCGTGAACGGCTTGCCGCTCGCCATTATTGAAGCTAAATCGCCCTACATAACCAACCCAATGGAAAGCGGCATTACCCAATTGCGCCGTTATGCCAACCGTCGCACGCCACATGAGGATGAAGGCGCAGAAAAATTATTTTGGTACAACCAACTCATGGTCAGCACCCACCGCGACAAAGCCGCCGTGGGCACCATTAGCTCCAAGGTTGAACACTATTTAGAATGGAAAGACGCTTACCCCTTTGATACCCAAAGCTTCGCCCATTCGCAAGAAGTGCTGTTGGCCGGTTTATTTAGCCACGCCAATTTTTTGGATGTAATCCAAAACTTCACTTTGTTTGAAGCGATTGATGGCAA
>DAOORH010000470.1:0-2796 GCA_035389145.1 Cellvibrio sp. | reverse complement strand
GTCTTCATCAATTAAGCGCTGCGGAATATCTTTTAGAAGATTGGCTACAAGCCGTTCATGATAGCTAAAAATTCGCTTGAGTTTGCGCAGGCGTGATTTATAGGCAATCACCTCACGCATCACATCATCATCAGGTTTTTCGTGCATGGAGTCTTCCAGCTCGTTGAGCGAAGGCTCGAACTCCAAAATAGAATCTACGTAGCAGCCCACTGAAAAACGCATGATTTTTGAGGCTAATAAACCGGGGCTGACTAATAAGTTTTCTGGTTGTGCGTGCTCCCAAAAATAAGTAACCCCGCGCGATGGGCGCTGGTGGCAACTGATCAAGCATCTATCGCCAGCAAAGAGTGCGATGGTCATTTGTTTAAAAGTGAGATCTTTTTTAAATTCGCTTAGGCCGCGATACAAAATCAGTGTGTGGTTATCAAAGGTTTCTGTTTTGGGTGGGTGGCGATAGCGCTGCACATCTTCAATTGCCAGTTGATGGCAGCCTAGCGATTGCAAAATGGTCTTTTCATCCGCTGGACGTTCACCTTCTAAATCAATCCAAATATAACCGCAATGATCGGCTTGCCAGCGTGCAATCAATTCTTCGCCGCCCATAAGCCAATCGCCTGCGGTGGTGAGTAGTTGTGCGCGTATCATGATGGTTCACTCTTATTTGCGTTAAAGTTATTTTTGTAATCTGTTAGTGCAGTCAAGCGCAGGCGATTTATTTCATCGCCAAATTCTTTACCGATGAAGCCGCGTTCGCTAATTTCTTTTGCGTTAATGCCTTGGCATTCCGCTAAAGCTCCGCGAAAATAATTAGCTTGTGGATAGTCGCGGTTTTCAAAGCCGGTGCGGCCGCGTGCATCGGCTTCGCTGCACATTAAAAATTGATCGAAACGCTCTGGTCGACGAAAGGCATCAGTCAACTGCAATGTTCTTAATAATGTAGCGGGTTTAAGTTCAAGTGCGCGATGGCAGTGGGTGTGCCACTGCGCAACAATCAGCGCAAGTTCTTTGTAATCTTTGGGGGCCGCAATGCGTTCACAGAGATTTTTCACCAAAGAAATACTGCGTTCTTCGTGCGCAATATGGCGTGGCCATTCATCTTTGGGGGTAGTGCCTTTCCCCAAATCGTGCAACAGTGTTGCAAAGCGAATGCAAATATTGTTCGTCATTTTTGCTGCTTGTTGCAGGCTCATTAAGGTATGAATACCGGTATCAATTTCTGGATGATGAATCGCGGTTTGCGGCACACCAAAGAGCGCGTCTATTTCTGGAAATAGGCGCGCGAGCGCGCCGCAATCGCGCAGGCTTTGAATAAAAATATCTGGCGCGGCTTCGCCAAGGGCGCGTTCCATTTCTTTCCATACTCGCTCTGACACTAAATGATCGACTTCGCCGTTGTTAACCATTTCGCGCATTAGCGCATTAGTTTCATCAGCAATGGTAAAACCAAAATGATGGTAGCGCGCGGCAAAGCGCGCAATGCGTAAAATGCGAACAGGGTCTTCTAGAAAGGCATTTGATACATGACGCAGTTTTTTGTTGGCAATATCTTGCTGGCCGCCATAAGGATCTATTACTAAGCCATTTTCATCTTCTGCCATGGCGTTAATGGTGAGGTCGCGGCGAATTAAATCATCTTCGAGTGTGACATCTTCACCACAATAAAAACTGAAGCCGGCATAGCCGCGCCCGGTTTTGCGTTCGGTGCGCGCGAGTGCGTATTCTTCTTTGGTTCTAGGGTGCAGGAAAACAGGGAAATCTTTACCCACGGGCGTAAAACCTTGCTGCTCCATAATTTCGGGTGTAGCGCCTACCACTACCCAATCTTTTTCATGAAAGGGGTAGCCGAGTAATTTGTCGCGCACTGCGCCACCAACGAGATAGGTTTTCATAAGTTGACCTTAGGGACTGTGGTGGTGAGTATAGGTGATTTGATCTTATAAAAAAATATTCACCTTTTTACAACCACGAGGGGTTGAGAAAGTTATAAAGATCATTTACAGTCAATTGACTTTAATTTAACCAAGATTTTGTTTATGTCTCTACATCAATCCGCCAAACGAATTTGCGCACTACGACCCCTATTTTGGGCAGTCGTCGCATTTTTATTTGCGGAATTTGAGCGAGAATGAAATTGATTTAATTATTCTCTGATTTATCAAAGGCCGCAGCATAAAACCTGCGGCCTTTTTATTTTGTTTCATAAAATTGCCGCGTGTTTTCTCTTGCAGCCCTTGTGCTCGCAATAAAAATCTTTATTGCGAAACTTTTTATTGTAAGGCTTTTTTCGCCTAGCAAAGGAGCAAGCGCATGGCAGTTTTACTCGCCTATATTTCGGTAGTGCTTATTTGGGCTACTACACCGCTAACTATTCAATGGAGTAGCGATAGTTTAAGTTTTATCGCCGCGGTTTTGTTGCGCATGTCAGTTGCGCTTGCACTTGGTTTGGTTATCAATCTTGCTTTGCGCCGCAAACTTTTTGCAGAAGCTAAGGTTTGGCAGGTTTACGCTGCGGGCGCTATTGGTATTTTCCCAAATATGCCTGTGGTCTATTGGTCTGCGCAATTTATCCCTTCGGGATTAGTTGCAGTTGTGTTTGCTATGTCACCGTTTGTTATGGGCTTGATGACATTGGTATTGCTAAAGCACAACCCCTTCACTGTGCGGCGCGTTATTGCTTTGTTGTTGGCATTGTTTGGTTTGGTGGTTATTTTTCATCACCAAATTCAATTCAGTTTGAAATCTGTGTACGGCATTGCTGGTATTTTACTGTCTTGTTTTTTATTTGGTTTTAGCAGT
>DAOORH010000469.1:0-2805 GCA_035389145.1 Cellvibrio sp. | reverse complement strand
CCAATACTAAGAAGGAAGGCTAAGACTTATGTTTTTATCCGACTTTAGTATTAAACGCCCATTAGTCACCGTAGTCATTACCGTGGGTTTAATGGTCGTAGGCTGGATGGCCTTAACCAAATTACGCGTGAACGAGCGGCCGGATATATCCCCGCCAGTATTGCGCATTACTATCCCCTACCCCGGCTCGTCACCGGAAACCGTAGAGCGCGAAATTGTGGATCGCCTTGAGCGCGCCATGCAGGGCCTTCCCGGTGTGTATGAATTGCGCAGCTGGGCTAATGAAGGCAATGCATCCTTTAGTATTCAATTTGATTTCGATAAAAATTTAATTGAAGCGGCCGATGAAGTTCGCAACGCTATTGCAAGCGTGCGCTACAAATTACCCAATGAAATGCGCGAGCCCATTATCAGCAGAGTTGACCCCGATGCTTGGCCGATAATGTCGCTATCACTTTCATCATCCAGCCAAAGCCATATTGAATTATCGATCTTGGCTGAAAAAGAAATTGGCGACCGTTTACGCGGCATACCCGGCGTTGCCGTGGTGAATGTTAGCGGCGATTTAAAACGCGAACTTTCAGTGTTACTACGCAGTGAAAAATTGCGCATGCACAATATTTCCGTTGTAGAGGTGCAGCGAAGTTTACAAAGCCAAAACCTCACCGCGCCCGGTGGAAAAATTCAAGGCGAGTTAGAAGATCAAAGTATTCGCTTGTTGGGCAGACTCGAAACGCCCGCCGACTTTGGCAACATAGTATTAAAACGCAATGGCGATGAAGTTTTACGCTTAAGCGATGTTGCCGATGTAGTAGACGGCAATGCCGAACGCAACAGCATCAGCCTTTATAACGGCCATGTATCTGTAGGCATAAGTATTATTCGTACGCGCGATGCGAGTACCGTAAGCGTGTCAAAAGCGGTGCGCAAAGAAGTGGAAGAAATTCGTAAACAATTAAAACCCGGTACGGAAATTGAAATCGCTAACGATGGCGGTGAATGGGCTGAGTCCAGTTTAAATAATGTGATTGAAGCGCTGATTTTGGGCGCAGGCCTAACCATTTTTGTGGTCTATGCATTTTTAAATTCTTGGCGTTCAACACTTATCACCGCTCTCGCATTGCCTACTTCAGTACTCGCGGCATTCATCGCCGTATGGCTGTTTGGTTTTTCGCTCAATTTTATGACGCTGCTCGGGCTGTCGCTCGCCATTGGTGTATTAATTGACGATGCGATTGTGGTTCGCGAAAACATTGTGCGGCACATGGAGAACGGTTCAGATCGCATGACCGCATCGCGCGAAGGCACAAAAGAAATTGGCCTCGCGGTTATGGCAACCACCTTCTCAATTGTGGCCGTATTTATTCCTGTCGCCTTTATGGAAGGTGGCCCCGGTCAATGGTTTAAACCTTTTGCATTAACCGTGGTTGCATCGGTTTTGGTTTCACTGTTTATTTCTTTTTCGCTCGACCCCATGTTGTCATCGCGTTGGGGGGATCCGGTGGGTTATCAACATATGCCCAAGCGCGGTTTCAGCAAAGTGTTGCAGCGTTTTAACAATTGGTTCGATCATCAAGCTGACCGCTACACACTGGTGATTCGCTGGGCGCTATGCCACAGGCGCGTAATGGCTGTTATCGCAGTCGGCAGCTTAGTCGCCGCACTTGCTTTGCAATCCTTTATGGGCGGTACCAGCTTTTTACCTGCCGCCGATAACGGCCGCTTGGTGATAAATATTCGCTTGCCCTCAGGTGCGAGCCTTGAATATGCACGCATTAAAACCCAACAAGCCGCAGAACTTGCACGCAAAATTCCCGAAGTGAAATCGATTTATAGCGATATCAAACGCAACATCAGCCACGTAGATATCGACATTGGCAAACCCAGCGAACGCAAACGAGATGCTACGGCTATTGGCAAAGAATTACGCGCTTACACCAATCGTTTAGTGGGCGCGGAATACACTGTACAAGACGATACCAGCAATGGTGGCAATAAACCCGTGAGAATTAATTTCTATGGGCAAGACTCACGAAAGCTCATGGAAATTACCGAAGCCTACATGGATAACCTGCGCAAAGTAAAAGGCGCAGTAGATGTGGGCTTAGCTGAGCAGGATGCTATGCCGGAGTTGCAAGTTGAATTGGATCGCGGTTTAGCGAGCAGCTTAGGGATAGTCATTAGCGATGCCGCCCAAGCACTGCGCTTAGCCTTTGCCGGTAATGAAGTAGGCGATTGGGTTGACCCTAACGGAGAGACTCGCGATGTCGCCTTGCGCTTGCACCCCGATGACCGTGCGGACGCCGCTGCACTCGCGCGCTTGCCTTTAGTGCCCGGTGGTAGCAACTCGGTGATTCCACTCGAACAAATTGCGACTATCCGTATGGATAAAGCGCCCTCAAGAATCGCGCACTCGGATAGCAAACGCACAGTTACAGTGACGGCAAACGTAGAGGGCGCCAATCAAGGTGAAGTTATTAGCGCGGCAATGAATTTAACCAAAGCCATCGACTTCCCACCCGGCTATGGTATTCAATTGAGCGGCGCAGGGCGTGATCAACAAGAGTTATTTGGCGCAATGCTCACCGCACTCTTATCGGGAATTGCCTTAATGTATTTTATTTTGGTGATTCAATTCGGCTCATTCTTAGCGCCGGTTGCGGTCATGATGAGCTTGCCTTTAAGTTTAATTGGCGTAGTTATCGCACTCGTCTCTACCGGCCATACGCTCAACCTTATGAGTTTTATCGGCATTATTATGCTCATGGGGTTAGTCGCAAAAAATGCGATTCTCTTACTCGATTG
>DAOORH010000468.1:0-2806 GCA_035389145.1 Cellvibrio sp. | reverse complement strand
CGCCGTAGCGATAAACTTTATCGCCAACGGCCAATGCGTGACGCGCAAGCTTATGCCCTACTTCAATGTTTTTTTGCACACTTACCACATGATCATCGATAAGAATTTCATCGCCCGCGCAAATATGTGCAACACAAACCAAAATATTATCCTTGGGATGCAGCAGGATTGCCTGAGCAATTTTTTTTGTATTGGTCATTTACTAACTCAACGAGAAAACAAATCTACTAATTAGGAATAGGTGCATAGGGATGCAATAACCCTTGCTCGCGTAAGCACAGCCAAAACTCTGCGGGAATAATCTGTTGCATCCACTTTAAGGCTTGCTCTACTTGCGCGGACGAAGCCAAGCCTGCAATTACCGAACAAATTTGCGGGTGCGCCCCAGGAAATTGCAAAGCAGCCGCAGCCAAGGGAATTTCAAATTGCGCGCAAATTTTTTCTAAACGCGCAACCTGCTGAATAATGTGTTGCGGCGCAGCTTCATAGTTGTAATATAACGGCCCTACACCACTCACACCAGAAGCCAAAATGCCGGAGTTAAACGGGCCACCTAAAATCACCGATACGCCGCGCTTGGCGCAAAGCGGCAAAAAAGTTTCGCAAGCATTTTGTTCCAGCAAGGTGTAACGGCCCGCTAATAAAAAGCCATCAAAATCACCGTGCGCTAAAGCCTCTTCGCAAACTTGCCACTCATTGGTGCCAAGCCCAATCGCTTTCACTACACCCGCTGCGCGCAGCTCATTCATAGCGCGATAGCCACCATCCATAAATTCACCAAACCGCGCTGAATGTTGATCGCCGTGCGTCAGTGGCCCGAGATCGTGCGCCAATAAAATATCAATGTAATCTGTTTGTAAGCGTTGCAAGCTTGATTCAAATGAACGCATAACAGCATCGTAGGAATAATCAAAAACTGGCTCTAAAGCTGGAGCATTCGCAAAACCATGGCGAACTGATTCGGTAGAACGGGTGGGCACTAACAAGCGCCCAACCTTGGTAGAAATAATGAGATCTTTACGCTTACCCGCAAGCGCCTGCCCTAAACGAGATTCACTCAAGCCAAAGCCATAATGGGGAGCCGTATCAAAATAGTGAATGCCTTGCGCCAGCGCTGAGTTGATGGTCTCAGCGGCAGCTTCATCGCTTATTGCCGTGTACAAATTGCCCACGGGCGCGGCACCAAAGCCAAGCGATGGCAAACGGAGCGAGGTTTTCCCCAAATAACTTAAAGCCTTTGAAAAGGATTCCGGAAAGGAGCTTGGCGCTGTAAATTTCTTTGGCACTACCCACCTCTTTTTATAATTGAAAACGGCTTTGCTAATGAAATAATTTTACTTGATTGTAGTCAAAGTTAATATATGTCTTTTTGTTTATTTTCGTAAACCTGATGTAGGTTCCACACTAATAAAGAGGCAATAAAAAAGGGCGCCTTAGCGCCCTTCATTACTCAGTGCATCCGCAATTTTGCGGGTGGCCACTCTGAGCTTTTCGATCACCTGCTCATGGGTGGTGGTTTGGCCCTTAATCGCAATAAACGGCACGATAATAACCGCCGTAGCGCCCTGCAAACCTAGGACGGGAACACACAAATCCGTTACACCCTCTACAAAATCACTGGTGGATTGCACATAGCCCTGCTGCACCGCGACTCTAGATTTTTGCAAAAAACGGTCAATACGCTCTGGGTCTGCCGAAGCACGCAACTGCGGTAACCAGCGCGCTTGCGCATCTTCCGGTGCATAACCATAAAGCATTAGCCCTGAGTTGGTATCCACCAAGCGGCGGCGATAACCCACCCGAACAGAGAAACCTAGATCCATGGGGCTTTCGATTCGGCCGACCACCACGATTTGGTCACCAGAAGGCACTATCAAATGACAGGACTGACCCAACTCGCGCGCCAACTCTTTCATTACCGGCAAGGCGGTTTCTAGCAGCGAACGCGCCGAACCTTGAGCGATACCCAAGGTGAATAATTTGTTGGTGAGCGTATAGCCATCGCGACCATCGGGAGACGACTCTATATAGCCGCGAAACTCCAACGCCAAGACCATGCGGAACAACTCACTTACCGAGCGCCCGAGAGTAACGGCCATTTGTGAGGTGGTCATGGGTGCACCGTTGCGCGCTAAAAGCTCAAGAATATCCAAGCCTTTTTCAAGCGCGGGAGCACGGTATTTGCGATCATCATCGCCTGCCGAATCTAAATTTGTGTCTATAGTTGTCATAGGAGTATTTTTTATATGTGATAATTAATATTATGGATAAAACCGAAAAAGCAAAGTATCAGATGTACACTAAAGCGACAAGTGAAAGACTCATTACACCGCATTAAAAACGGTAAAAACGCTTTGCTGTTGCCCCAAAAATCGCGTCCAACTCACTCGTAGCGGCAATGGGTAGCAGTTGCTTCGCCAAATCCAACCAATCGCCATAACCTCTATAGCGACTATTGGGTGCCAAGTTAAGTACCGGCCAATCGCTGCCCCACATCAATCGCTCAGCGCCAAACAGGTGGTACAGTTGAACCACGTAAGAGCGCAACTCATCCAAGCCCTGCTCAGCATTGGCTTCTGTTAACAAGCCCGATAGCTTGCAATACACATGCGGTAACTCCGCCATAGCCGCCAAACCACCCGCCCAAGTTGCAAATTCACTGCCCGCAATATTGGGCTTAGCGGCATGATCAATTACCATCGGCAAACTTGCGTGACGCTTGGCAAAAAAACGTAAATAAGGCAGTTGGCGTACACACACCAAGGCATCAAAACTCAAGTTACATAGCTGCATTTCTGCAATAGCA
>DAOORH010000467.1:0-2820 GCA_035389145.1 Cellvibrio sp. | reverse complement strand
AACAGAGGATTGCGCACAATTCGCAATACCTATCCGCAGGAAGTGTGGCCGGGAATTGTGCGCAATCCTCTGTTACCAGTTTGCGCACAATTCGCAATACCTATCCGCAGGAAGTGTGGCCGGGTCATATTCCTGTGGACACCAAATTTCGCGATGCCAGTCGCGCCGGTGTACCGCCACATTTGTTTGATCACAGCGCGCGCGGCGTGGATGCCTATCAATCGCTTTTCAAATTTTTACTGCAGAAATTTTCTGCAGAAGATGCGCGCTTAGCGGCGGGTGGCGTGTGAGCGATATAAAAAATCCCTTCGACAGTTTGCTGGATTATTTTGATGACTTATTGCCATCAGAAGATGCCATACCCGTGCCAGCCGTAAAAAAGCCGATAGTGGAGTTGCAAGATACTGCAGTAAAAACGACGACTAAACCTGCAGTAAAACCGCTGGTTGCTCATGGTGCCAGTGCGCGTAAAACTAAACCGTTCGTCAATTCTGCCCAAGAGTTTGCCGAGCCGGATCTAGAGCAAAAGGCCAAGCTGCAAAAATTACTTAGCAGCGCTCAACCTAAAATTGCAGTGGCGCCTATCGTAAAAGTAGAAGTTGTTGCGCCACCAAAAACCACGTTTGTGGTCGACCCACATGAAATCCAAGAGTGGGTGATTGAAACTGCCGCGCCAATCGTGGAAACAAAGCCCACGATAGAAATGCCCGTCATTGTTGAGGCAGAAATTGTAAGTCAACATTTTCAAATTCCCGGGCTGGAATGGATGCCTAATGGGTTGCCGCAGTGGGCGCAGTCGCGTTTTGATGTCCTTTTATTCAAAGTCTCTGGCTTAACATTGGCCGTGCCCCTAATTTCGTTGGGGCAAATTCAGCCTATTACCGATGAGTTAACCCCATTATTTGGCCAAGCTGATTGGTTTATGGGGTTGCAGCCTACGCCCCAAGGTAAAATTCGTACGGTCAATACCGCGAAATTTGTGATGCCTGAGCGCTATGATGAAAGCTTTGTGGAAAACGCAAAATATGTAGTGTCCATTAATGGCGTGCCTTGGGGCTTAGCGGTGGATTCTGTTAACCAGCCCATTAGCTTGCAGCCCGATGACGTAAAGTGGCGCAGCGATCGCAGCAAGCGTCCTTGGTTGGCTGGAACGGTTAAAGAACATATGTGCGCGCTCTTGGATATTCCTATGATCGGCCAAATGTTGATCGATGCCGATAAGAATGCAATGAAATCTCGGTTGTGACACTGGCGGAGCAAGCAGCCTCGACTATAGTTATATCTACCACAGTTATATCGACCCTCCACATAGTGGACTTTGCACCTGTGAACCAGGCATAGCTCTTGAGGAAATTTTTATGGCAAATGATGCAGTAAAGAATAAAAGCACTGATGATCCCGTCCTCCAGTGGGTGACTTTTCGTTTAGATGGAGAGACCTACGGCATCAATGTAATGCAAGTGCAAGAAGTCTTGCGTTATACCGAAATCGCCCCAGTTCCCGGCGCACCTTCCTATGTGTTGGGGATTATTAATTTGCGCGGTAATGTGGTTACCGTAATTGATACTCGTCATCGCTTTAATTTGCCGAGCGGTGAGATTACCGATAACACCCGTATTGTAATTATTGAAACTGATCGTCACGTGATTGGTATTTTGGTGGATAGCGTTGCCGAAGTGGTTTACTTGCGTCAATCTGAAATTGAAATGGCGCCCAACGTAGGCAATGAAGAATCTGCCAAGTTTATTCAAGGCGTTTGCCACAAAAACAATGAGTTGCTTATTTTGATTGAATTGAATAAGTTATTGACCAGTGAAGAGTGGAACGAACTAGAAGACGTCTAGACGTTCACTTTTTGCAATGATCGCAAAAAGCTGACGTCTAAAAATTTGAATATTATTAAGAGAGAGCAATGCCACTAACACCACTTGAAATCGGGCTTATCGCCAGCCTCTTTGTTGGTGTTGTGGCATTGATCCTTGCCTTCAAAAGTTTGCAAGTTGCCCGTGCGCAGCAAGCTCATACCGAAAAGCTAATCCAAAAATTAACTCGTGATTTAGCCATGTCAAATAGCGGCACCTTGGGTATGGGGCAGCGCTTGTTGGCGATGGAAAAGCGTTTACAAGAACCGAAAACATCCGATAAAAAAATCGATTACTACAACGACGAAGACTTCCAGCCTTATTCGCAAGCGGCGCAGTTGTTTAAATTGGGTTTAGATGCAGAAGAAGTTGCGCGTCGCTGTGGGTTATCCCGCGCTGAAGCATCGCTGATTCAAATGATGCAGTCTAATGCAGATATTAAATAGCCTTAGATCAATCCCGTTCCTTGCAATAACCACAAGCCTATAGTTACAGTCACTATCGCCCCCAATGTTGTTAGCACAATGATATTGGCTGCCAACTTGGTGTTGCCGTTCAAAGCATGAACCATAACAAAACTAATAGTTGCTGTGGGCGACGCTGCCAATAAAAATAAAATAGCTAAAGCCTCACCGCGTACATCTAAGGCAATTGCGATTCCACAGGCAATTAACGGCGACAAAATTAATTTCCAAATACTTGCACTCATTGTGGCTGAATCAAACCGAGTGAAGTGCGATAAATCCAATGCGCCACCAATACAAATTAATGCTAGTGGTAAAACCATTTGGCTTAAATATTTGCTGCTATCTAATAAAACTTTAGGTAATGGTAGGGCTATTGCGTTAACTATTAAGCCAAGAAAAATCGCGATGATTAATGGATTTTTAGCAATGCCAATTAATGTAGGTTTGAGTGAGCTATTTGCGGGGTGCAAACTGCGGTTAAGCACATAAAC
>DAOORH010000466.1:1600-2820 GCA_035389145.1 Cellvibrio sp. | reverse complement strand
CAATTTCCTCACCCTTTTCATTGGTAATGTATTCAGTGTGGTTTTTGTATTCGATGAACAAAATGCCCATTCTACGGCCGATATCATTGCGTGTAGCCAAGTTCATTTTGGTGCCACCCAAACTATCCAGCGTAATATTTACTTGCTGGCCGTTGGATTCAGAATCGAAACTGCTGCGTGCATCAGTCACTTGATCGCCCGTTATAATAATTTTCTTTTCTAGCCATGCTGGGCCGTGCTGATTTTGGTCAGCCTCGGTGCGCCAATTAAATTGTTCTTTGCTGGAAATCATGGCATCTGGCAAGGCTTCCATATGGATTTGCAAATTCGCTGTTTTACCGATTACGCGCTTTGCTTCCCCCGGATCTTGCACACCGGCCAATTCAACAATAATGCGGTTGCGGCCTTGCTTTTGCACAATAGGTTCAGATACGCCCAATTCATTTACACGGTTGCGCAGTGTTTGTAAGTTTTGGCTCACGGCGTAGTCTTCAATTTCTTTTACCGCAATTTCACTCAGTGTGGCGGTAAAACTGAATTCTTCTGGGGTGGCTTCAGTTTTGGGTGTGACGAACAAATGTTGCGTTGATTCACGGCGTAATTCTTCAATTGCTTTATCGCGCGCTTCTTCCGTTTTAAAACGAGCAATGATCACGTTTTCTGCGGTGTTGTTAATAGAGGAGTAACGAATTTTTGCTTTGCGCAATTTTTCTTTGAAATCATCGGCAGTAATAGCTTGGCGTTTTTCAACGGCAGAAGCGGTATCCACTTCTAATACAAAGTGCACACCGCCCGCTAAATCCAAGCCGAGCTTCATGGGCACTGCGCCCATACTTGTTAACCAACTGGGTGAGGTGGATGCTTTGTTTAACGCAACAACATAATCATCGCCCAATGCCTGTTGAATGCGCTTACGCGCTGGCATTTGGTCTTCGTCTTTCTTAAAACGAATTAACGCCGATTTGCCGTTAGCTTCAGCACCAAAATATTCAATTTTGCCATCTTTCAAGGTGGTTTCAATTTTGGCCAATAACGCAGCATCAATCACAGTGCCACTAGAGCTGCCCGAAACCTGAATGGCGGGGTCTGGAATATAAAGGTTGGGTGCTGCGTAAACTAATGACAGAAGTGAAATCACTAATATCAGCAGATATTTCCAAAGCGGGTAGCGGTTTAACATAAAAATTCCCGTGACGAATGTAAATTTCTTATTCAGTGTT
>DAOORH010000466.1:0-1500 GCA_035389145.1 Cellvibrio sp. | reverse complement strand
GTAGCGGTTTAACATAAAAATTCCCGTGACGAATGTAAATTTCTTATTCAGTGTTGTAATTGCTTTGTCATCCCCGCGAAGGCGGGGATCCATGTTTTAAGAGCTGGATACTCGCCTGCGCGAGTATGACGATTCCCTGAATGGCTATTTGGGGCTGAGATTGCGGTGCAAAAGCGCCGGATTATACCGATTTAACCAGCTACAACAATGGCTTGTGGCTCGCTCTTATATTCAGCCCACCTATTGTGGGGGCGCTTCTGGCACTTCCAACCCTTGTGCGCCATAAAAGTCGGCTAAAAAGGCCGCAAAGCTGCCTTCGCTCAAGGCTTTACGCATTTTGGCCATCAGGTTTTGGTAGAAACGCAGGTTGTGGATGGTATTGAGTTGCGCGCCCAGCATTTCGTTGCATTTATCCAAATGGTACAGATAGGCGCGGCTGAAATTTTTGCAGGTATAGCAATCGCAGTTGGCATCCAGCGGGCTGGTGTCATTGCGGTACTTGGCATTGCGCAGTTTGAGCACGCCTTCAGTGACAAAGATATGTGCGTTGCGCGCATTGCGGGTGGGCATTACACAGTCAAACATATCAATCCCGCGACGCACAGCTTCTACCAAATCGCCGGGTTTACCCACGCCCATTAAATAGCGCGGCTTATCTGCAGGCATTTGCGGGGGCAGGTGATCGAGGATGCGCAACATATCCTCTTTAGGTTCACCTACCGACAAGCCGCCAATCGCATAACCATCAAAACCAATGGCGGTCAGGCCGTTTAAGGATTCGGTGCGCAAGTGTTCATACATACCGCCTTGCACAATGCCGAAGAGCGCCGAAGGATTGCCTTCATGGGCGGCTTTTGAGCGTGATGCCCAGCGTTGCGATAATTCCATAGAATCCCGCGCCTGCTTTTCAGTAGCGGGATAGGGCGTGCATTCGTCAAAGATCATGACTATGTCTGAACCTAAATCGCGCTGAACCTGCATGGAGGTTTCAGGATCAAGGAATACCTTGCTGCCATTAATAGGCGATTTAAAGGTCACACCTGCCTCGGTGATTTTGCGCATCTTGCCCAAGCTGAATACTTGAAAGCCACCAGAGTCGGTAAGGATTGGGCCTTTCCACTGCATAAAATCGTGAAGGGTTCCTGAGTTAGCGGGGCCGTGAGCTTTTACCACTTCAGTACCGGGGCGCAGCATTAAATGAAAGGTGTTGCCGAGAATAATCTGCGCACCGATTTCTTCGATGTCCTTCGGCGTCATACCCTTAACGGTGCCGTAGGTGCCAACGGGCATAAAGGCAGGTGTTTCTACCACACCGCGCGGGAACACCATGCGGCCACGGCGTGCGCGGCTGCCTTGATCGTTCACGGGGGCGTCGAGTTCAAATTGCATAAAACATTCGTTGCTTTTATCGGAAGTGGTCACGGGTGTTTCTCTATGTTTAGTAAATTTTTAAGCTCCCTCCCTTTGAAAAAGGGAGGGTTGGGGAGGGATTTAATTTTC
>DAOORH010000465.1:0-2833 GCA_035389145.1 Cellvibrio sp. | reverse complement strand
ATTTGGTGGGTTTTTCATGCGTACGATTACGCTGCGCTAATCGTACCTACGGGCTAACCATTTTCGAATGCTTGCCACGGCGTCCCCTTTGCTCCTTTATTTCCAATCTTCAATAAACTTGTTCTTTTACACCCAACCGTAAAAGTTGTTTAGCGCTGTTGCCAATAAGCTACTCGCAACTCCTAACTCAATATTCCATGAGGTTTCGACTGCTTTTGATAGCATTACCTGCAACCAAGATTTAACGGCAGGCCCAAACCCATTAGCATCGCTATCGCCTTTAGATGAATCTTGATCTATTGCTTCTTTTAGCGCAGATATGTCTGCGGAGGATACGCCGTTTTTTTCTAGGGACTGGGATAGAGCATTAAAGTCACCTTTTAAACTGATATTCGTAACCGTCTGAGAATTACTACTACCTACTAATATTGTTGTATTGTTACCAAATATTGCATTATTGAAAAGATTTTTCGTGTCCACACTATTTAGCCTCTCTTTCACTTGATCCTCATTCAATTCACTAGGGAATTGATCATTTAGTTCTAATACGAAGTCGAGAAGCCTAGATCGAACTTGAATCAATATTTGCAATACGCTAGTTTGACTGACTTCAGACCAAGCACTTTCTATTTGGTAATTATTTCCAAGACCTTTACCTAAAATTCCATATGATTCCATAGGAATATGGGCTCTTAAATTGCCACCGTCTTTTTCAGTAAATTTTTCAAGTACTGCTAACGACTGATCCATTCTAGCCGTCTCGATTGCTTCTCTATGTTTTTCCGTAAGATGTCCCATAGGAATATGATGGGAAGTGGCTCTGTAAGCTCCATTTGAAGCATCCACAAGAACTTGTGCAGGAAGCACTCTGTATTCTGGTACCGAGTTTTTATCGGCGTAGCCGTTTAATTCGCTATTTACCCAAGGCACAAGCTCCTTGTGACCGATCTTGTGAAGCAACACCTTAGTCTTTAGAAGGGCATCACTTAGTTTTTCGTTTTCTGAACTTAGATTTTCTATGATCTCAGTTATTAGCTTCATTCATCCTCCGGCTAATACAAATGTGGTGCTCATGTAAGAGTCCTAAAATAGAGACTTAG
Source organism: Cellvibrio sp. (assembly GCA_035389145.1). Lineage (GTDB taxonomy): Bacteria > Pseudomonadota > Gammaproteobacteria > Pseudomonadales > Cellvibrionaceae > Cellvibrio. The sequence goes on along the minus strand of DAOORH010000465.1, from coordinate 1,733 downwards.
TAATATCAAATAAATTTCACTGCTAAGCACTTAAAGCGGTGGTTTAATTAAGCAAATTTCTAAATGGCCCTTATCCTTATCAGCCAAGCCGACCACAACCTCAAACGAGCTCACTCACTTACAGCCACACGCACGAAGGCAAGGTAAATACCATGCAACATCTATTGCGTCAATTACAACAGATTACGCACTGCTTTTAGGAATGGAATTCACAGCCTATTGCCAAAAGCCAATAGACGTTTTGTGAAATGAGTGAAATTTAACGAGGGGGCGCTTCAACAAGGAAAAGTTTAGAGCACGCGCCGCACATCCACAGAAACAAATAACTGCGGTGAATGGCCGCCACCAAATATCACGCCTTTGAGTGGCGTTACATCAGAATAATCCCTGCCCCATGCGGTGGTGATGTGTTGTTCACCGGTAATTTTATTATTGGTGGGGTCAAACTCATACCAGCCTTCGCCGGGTGAATAAACGGCAAACCATGCGTGAGTTGCATCTGCACCTACTAACTTTTCTTCACCGGGTGGCGGTAGGGTTTCTAAATAGCCGCTTACATAGCGTGCAGGGTAACCAAGTGAGCGCAAGCAGCCAATGGCGAAGTGCGCAAAATCTTGGCACACACCGCGTTTGTGTTTGAACACTTCTGCCAAGGGAGTTGCTATATCTGAAAATTCGGGGTCATAGGTAAAGTCAGTAAAAATTCGCTGAGTTAAATCCATAACGGCGGATAGAAAGGGGCGATCTTCTGCAAACGAAGGCGCAGCATAATCTGCTAAATATTGTTGGGATTGCACCATGAGCGAATCCAATATAAATTCGCGCGCATTCACGCAATCAATACTTTTGGTATTTTCCAATAAGTATTTTACATAGCTGCAAGGGTTGCCGAAATCGAGATTAATATTGGCTTCAACATCTTTAACATCAATAATGCTAGTAATGCTGAGTTCTAATTCGCGGTGGTCTTTTTCAATGGAGAATTGCAGAAATTGATTACCGAAACAATCGGTACGCGTGTTGTGGGTGGTGGCCATGGGCGATATTTTTATATCTATCGAATCCACCTGTTGCGTTGCGGTATTGCGCGGTAATACATAGGCAACGTTGTAACAATTACTCACAGACAATGCGTATTTATAGCAAGTGCTATGCTGAATCCGATATTTCATAATGAACACTTACTCATATTAAGCAAATATTGTAGGAGCGACTTTAGTCGCGAATATTGAGTGCTTCGCGACTAAAGTCGCTCCTACACGATGCAATACATAATCAGGCACATCAAAGATGATCTTGCCACTCGGCATTTTTAACCAACAATTGCGGCCCCTGCGCGTGATCAAAATAACGCTGGCTAATAGCCTTGGCCGCAGCGCCAATTAAATATTGGACCCGTGCGAGAAGCTGATCTAAATCTTGACGTACACCCGTTTCAGCTTTGGCTAAATCTTTTACATCGCTCAACTTAAGTGCCGTAATGGCCTCTAACAAAAATTTGTTCTCTGCATTCAGCGTTTCTTTATTGCCCGGCAAATCGGCAAAGTGCATTGCCAACTCTTCAACTTGAAACAACAAGGAGCGCGGGTTGTTGGCATTGAGCAAAATCATTTCCAAACCATTTTCGATATTCACGCCACTTTGGTAGCGGCGGCGATATGAAATTAATGCTTCGCCGCACAAGAGCGCGGTTTCCACTAAGACTTCTTGTTCAATATCTTCAAATTTGCTGG
>DAOORH010000464.1:0-2845 GCA_035389145.1 Cellvibrio sp. | reverse complement strand
GCGCTTCATCGCAAACTTCTAATTGCTTTTCCATATTTTCTTTAATCATGTGCATAGGCACGTGACCTGGGCCTTCGATCATACATTGCACATCATGCTTCCAAGCAATTTTGGTTAACTCACCTAGCGTTTCCAACTCGCCGAATTGCGCTTCGTCGTTAGCATCTGCAATCGAACCTGGGCGTAAACCATCGCCCAGTGAAAAACTTACATCGTAAGCTTTCATGATTTCGCAAATTTCGTCGAAGTGTGTGTAGAGGAAATTTTCTTTGTGATGCGCCAAACACCACTTCGCCATAATTGAACCACCGCGCGATACAATACCGGTAACACGTTTAGCCGTGAGCGGAACATAACGCAATAATACGCCAGCATGAATAGTAAAATAATCTACGCCCTGCTCGGCTTGTTCAATCAAGGTATCGCGGAAAATCTCCCAGGTTAAATTTTCTGCAACTCCATCAACTTTTTCCAGCGCTTGGTAAATAGGTACAGTGCCAATAGGTACGTGTGAGTTGCGAATAATCCATTCGCGAGTTTCGTGGATGTTTTTGCCGGTAGACAAATCCATCACTGTATCCGCACCCCAACGCGCACCCCAAGTCAACTTCTCTACTTCTTCTTCAATAGAAGAACCTAACGCAGAGTTGCCGATATTGCCGTTAATTTTCACGAGGAAATTACGGCCAATAATCATTGGCTCTAATTCTGGGTGGTTAATGTTTGCGGGAATAATCGCGCGGCCGCGAGCGACTTCATCGCGTACAAATTCAGGCGTAATTTCATCGGGAATGCTTGCACCAAAGCTCTCGCCTTTGTGTTGCTGATCGGCGATACCGAGTTCGCGCGCCTGAGCTAACGCCATATTTTCACGAATGGCGATGTATTCCATTTCTGGCGTAATAATGCCGCGCTTGGCGTAGTGCATTTGCGATACATTCATACCCGCTTTGGCACGACGAGGTTTACGCGTTAAATTAAAACGCAGCTTGGCTAATTTGGGATCATTCAAACGTGAGTTAGTAAATTCTGAGTGACTGTCTTCCAACACTTCGGTGTCATTGCGCTCTTCTATCCACACTGTACGAACATCGCCTAAGCCAGTGCGTAAATCAATTGTTACGTTGGGGTCTGTGTAGGGGCCAGACGTATCGTACACACGAACGGGTGGATTTTTTTCACCACCGAAATCGGTAGAAGTGTCAGCCAGCGTAATTTCGCGCATAGGTACGCGAATATCAGGACGCGAACCTTGCACATACATTTTTTGCGAACCGGTAAAAGGCTGTACTGAGGCCTTATCAACTTCGGCACTTTCGCTCAGGATTTTTTCTACGCTGGTGTTCATGATCTGTTCTCTTTGTTGAAAAATAATTTTTCCCTCACTCAGACTGTTCCCCCCTTTGAAAAAGGGAGGAGCCCCCTCCCGTATTAATGAGAGATGGTGAGACCCTAATAAAACTTATAGAAATGATGCACAGGGCCAGAGCCCTGCCCAATATTTAATTCATTCGAATGCACTAAGGCATTATGCAAATAATCTTTCGCCTGCGCGACTGCATCGCGCAGAGATAATTTTTTGGCCAACCCCGCCGCAATTGCAGAGGCTAAGGTGCAGCCTGTGCCATGGGTATTTTTAGTCGCGATTCGCACAGCGCTGAAAAATTCGAAGCCATCTGCCGTGAGCAGCACATCGGTAGCATCATCGCCTTGACCATGGCCGCCTTTCATAAGCACTGCTTGTCCTCCCATCGCCAATAAAAACTCAGCTTGTTGCTGCATTTCAGTAATACTTTGCGCGACAGGTTTATTCAGTAGTGCAGCGGCTTCTAGCAAATTGGGCGTTAAAATAGTTGCACGCGGAATTAGGTTTTCAATTAGGGTTTTAATCGCATCTTCGGCTAACAGTCTATCGCCACTGGTCGCCACCATAACAGGGTCTAACACCAGAGGAATCTGCGCAAAACTTTTTAGTGATTCAGCAACGGCATTAATAATCTCTGCGGTTGCCAACATACCGGTTTTAATCGCTCCGACTTGAATATCGCTTAATACCGATTGAATTTGCGCCTGCACAAACGCAGGTGGAATGGGTAATACAGATTGCACACCTTGGGTATTTTGCGCAGTGAGCGAGGCAATAGCGCTGCAACCGTAAACACCTAGCGCGGCAAAGGTTTTTAGATCCGCCTGAATACCTGCACCGCCGCCGCTGTCGCTGCCAGCAATGGTCATTGCAATAGGTGTGTGGATCATCGAACTCATAGGACTTCCGCAACAGAAGGACAATCATAAAAAGGCACGGAAGAGAGGTGCAGCCGAGCTGCGAATGGAAGCTCTCGTTCCCTACGCCGGTACTAACCGGATCAGGTCTGCGGGTATATCTCAGCTGTGATCACAAATCAACCAGCACCCCGACAAGAAGTCTCGCAGTCTAGTGAACTTGGGCAAATGAGTAAAGAAACCTTTAGTCGCACCCCTTTCACAAAGGCCAATAAGGTCATAGCGCGAGCAGAACCTGCACCTCGCAACAGCTGAAACCTAGGAGTTCCCCCGACCTTACACCAATCATTACAAAACCAAGCAACTCCTGCTTACATTTGTAACTACAAGCCGCAGACACAAGTGTTTACCCTTTTTAACCTGTTGATAAGCCGCAAAGCTCGACCCATCAGAGCCAACCCGCTAAACTCGGTCTCTTAGCAATCATGAATCCAAACTGTGCCGATTTGCGTCTAAGCTATGCGTACAACTCCAGATAGCTGACAGCTGAACATTTTTTAGCCTTACACCTTTAAACACCTTGGAATCTTTTCCCTTCAGGATTTTTTATGAAAGAGTCGTT
>DAOORH010000463.1:0-2862 GCA_035389145.1 Cellvibrio sp. | reverse complement strand
TTAATTGCCTGTAATCACAAGACAATTTGCAACTCAATAGTGCGACATTAGTTAGTGCATAACCAGTAGCGGATATTTTGCAAAAACAACTAAAAATACCCACAAAGTGGTAGCCAGCAATTCTATTAAGCTGTTGTTTTCATTGCTAATTAAATAAAACACCGACTCACCGTATGGCTTTTAACGTGCCCATAAACTTAAAGGAGTACCACCAAGATACGAGCGCAAAAAACCACTTTAAACGCAAAAAAAAAATCGCCACTGAAAGGGGTATCAGTGACGATAAAAAATTACCAGAGCTCAATAGAGCGAAGGCTTAAGAAAGCATGTGGAAACTCAATTTTCGTGCAAGGAACGCAATACATCCATCGCCGTAATCACACCAATCACCTTATTTTTCTCTGTAACAAAAACGCGGTGAATATGTTTATTCAATAACACCTGGGTAACATGCTCAAGCGGCGATTCAACATCAACCGCTATCACTTCTGGCGTCATTATTTGGTGAACAGTGCAATTTTTGTCGGCATCCTTTACCCATGAACGCAAATCTTCTTGATTGATGTCGTGCCCGCAACTATCACGATAATGGTTGCGCATGATGCTGCCCTTTTCACCATCATTCATATTGTTAAATCTAAACACATCACCCACGCTAACAATACCGACCAATTCGTGGTCAGATGCAATCACTGGAACAGCTGAAATTTGATGCTTAATGAAGAACTCTGCCAAGCGATGAATTGTCCACCCCTCATAAGCAGTGAGCAAATCTGGCGACATAATATCGCCTGCCGATAATGCGGTTGCTTGCATAGCCATAGATTCTCCTACTGAGGCTGTTGAGATGACGAATAAAATGGGCAGCTCTTGAATAAACTTATCGTTCAATTTCAGATTTTTAGCAAATAATCATCAGAGATACCCACAAAGGGGTAGATGGTGCAAAACCTAAAAAGCAAGGTATCATGCTGCTTGCCCTCCAATGCTAATTGTTGAAATCCATGAAAATTCCGCAGAAAAAATCGTCTATCGTTGTGCGTATTAGCCTCGCATTAGCCTGCATAGTTTTATTAGGTATGACGACTATGCTTATCTCCTATTGGATTTCTGAAAAAGCTGAAAATGATTCGTTGGCCATTAATATTGCGGGTTCATTGCGCATGCAGAGCTACAAGATTGGGCTTATGTCTATTAGTGGCAACCCTAATGCAGCTGAATTTTCACAAGTCAAAAACAAAATGGATAACACCTGGAAGCATCCTGTATTTGATCGCATGCGTCATGAAAAACCACGCATCAGCGACCTTTACGATAAGGCATTCTTAAACTGGCAAGAGCATGTTGCCCCTGCGATTAACAGCACTCATTCAAATCCAGATTTACAGCGAATTTTAGATCAACAAGTGCTGCTCTTAGATCAACTTGTTACCGCCATTCAGGTAGATGCGGAACAAAAAGTACGCAGTTTTAGATTGGTACAAATTATCGCACTCTTTACCACCCTCTTTGTTTCTGTGTTGGTTATGTACGCATTAAAAGTAAAAGTTGAGCAACCACTTACTACATTAACTAATGCAGCCAAACGTATTTCACAGGGAGATTTTGATTACCGCATAGCACCTATGGAAGCCAATGAACTTGGCGTTTTGGCAGAAACGTTAAATACCATGAATGGCGCCATAGGTTATATGTATGAAAACCTTGAAAAACAGGTAGATGAAAAAACTGATGCGCTGCAAAAATCTAATACCGCTTTGCAGTTTTTGTACGACAGCGCGCGCTATATTATTGAACATAATCCAGAAGGTATAAATTTCGACGAAATAATTTCGCGCTTATCGTTAGTGGCAGGGGTTAACAATATAGAGCTTTGCTTGATGACCAATGTAGGTAACAGCCCTTACCTGCAAATAAAACCTGAAAGCGATGTAGACCATGAATTATGCGCTGCACAAACTTGTGACAAATGCTTATCCAGCCGTGGAGTTGTAGAAACCTCTGCCAATGAAACCATCTATCGATTTTTACTTAACCGAGAACAGCGCCAATTTGGTTTAATTGTGTGTAAATTACCCGCCAAGCAAACCCTATCCATATGGCAAGAACAATTAATACAATCAGTAACGGATCAACTCGCGATAGGTTTAAGTTTAAAAACCGATGAAGACCAATCGCGCCGTGTAGCCGTATTGCAAGAGCGCAATGCAATAGCACGCGAACTTCACGATTCTTTAGCGCAGGCACTATCCTATTTAAAAATTCAAGTAACACGCTTGAACTCCGCCATCAACAAAGAAGACAAATCCACCATGGTGGATGTTGCAGATGAACTAAAACAAGGCCTCAATAACGCCTATCGCCAACTGCGTGAATTACTAACCACCTTCAGATTAAAAGTGGATGGCGGCGGTTTAAAAAGTGCCCTAGATGCAACTGTTAAACAATTAAGTGAGCAATCGAACCTTAAAATCAACTTGGACTTTAATGTATTTAATGTACCGCTCACGCCGAATGAAGAGATTCATTTGTTGCAAATTATTCGCGAAGCCAGCCAAAACGCCATGCATCACAGTAAAGGCGACACACTGTTAATTCAGTTAAAGCAGAATTCTGACAAGAAGATAGCATTAACAATAGAAGATAATGGCGTGGGTATGCCGGAAGCACCCGAAAAGCTTAATCACTACGGTTTAGCCATTATGAATGAGCGAGGAAAACATCTTGGTGGTGAACTGAAAATTCAGAATAAATTGGACGGTGGGGTCAGTGTTTATTTCGAATTCTTGCCGGAGTTTATTATTCACCGCAATAAAAATGCTATTGCCGTTACTGACATTACCAGTACGCAGGAGTCGTAAT
>DAOORH010000462.1:0-2865 GCA_035389145.1 Cellvibrio sp. | reverse complement strand
GGGATTATTACTTACCCCCTTGGCATGGGCTGCGGTTATCGCAGAAGACAATTTCGAAACTGGCGTTAAGGGTAGTGTTTGGAAAGACTTTGCATATACCACGGTAGAAAAGCTACCGTCAGAAACTGGCCGTACCGGCTATGGATTAAAATTTTTTTACAGAGGTAATTCATCGGAATTGGCGGATGCAACTGCAGAAGCTAGATTTGACCTAAAAAAGGAATATACAGATATATTAATAGAGTTTGATTTGTTCGTACCCTCCAATTACAAGCATGTAACGCCAAGTGACAAAATTGCCAATAATAAATTTTTACGTCTATGGCAAATAAAGTATTCAGAGGGAGAGCAAGTGGGTGCTGGCACCTTGGTTCAGGACAATAATTCTGCCTCAATAATAGGTACAGACTATAAACGGTTTCCGAATTGGGGTATATCAACAGGCGTCAAACAAACTCGTGATTTTATCTCTGCTGATGATTTAGGGAAGTGGATGAGTATTAAAATTTATGCAAGTGCTCCCACTGATCAACATAATGGAATGATCAGGATTTATAAGAATAAATACTTGCTACTAGATGATACGAATATTGCGAATATATTGCCCGGCATTCAAGGCTGGCGTTATGGTTATCTATTAGGCTGGGCAAATTCTGGGTTTAGAGAAGATACTATTTTTTATATGGACAACGTTCGTTTCTCTGAGGAGTCTCCCCCGAAAGCGCCAAAATAATAGATAAGGTTTGTTTGTCATAAAGCCTCCATTATTTTAATGGGGGCTTTTTTTATTTCTACAATATGTTTTACCGGTAGGATGTATCCCGTCAACAGTTTTGCAAGTGTCTATGTTGTATCATGAGGTCTACTACTTCAATACGATTTACGTTAGTGAAGCTAATAATGAATTCTTAAGGTTACATTTCTATAAATGGCTACTGTAAATACTAACTCAACTATATTGCATATAATCTCCGGCGACCTATGGGCTGGTGCAGAAGTGCAGGCTTATACATTGCTTAAACACTTGCAGCCTCAGGTTCAGCTTCATGTTGTACTTATGAATGAAGGCGAGCTAGCCAATCGCTTGCGGGCGCTCAATATTACAGTCACCTTACTACCTGAAACCCAGCTGAGCGCTTTCGCTGTTCTAAAAAAATTAGTGATATTAATCAAAGAACTTAAGCCAGATGTTATTCACACACACCGGCAAAAAGAAAATATATTAGGTGGCATAGCCAATGTTATTGCCTTTCCTTTTGCACCTAATCGCCCAAAATCTGTAAGAACCACTCACGGTGCGCCCGAATTTAAAGTCAGCGGAAAACAAAAGCTGCAGGTTTGGTTAGATTCTTTTGTGGGTAAGTATTTACAGCAGGCAGTTATTGCCGTTTCAGATGATCTTGCCCAAAAGCTGTCGGCTACATTTCCAGTGGATCATATCCACGTTGTTCACAACGGTGTAGATGCTATTGCATTAGCGGCCAGTAGCACGGCAGCTGATTTTAAAATTGCCCTGCCCGAGCATAAGCATATAGGCATTATTGGCCGCATAGAGCCGGTAAAGCGCGTGGATATTTTTATTGAAATGGCAGCGTTGTTACTAAAGCAGGCCGTCACTTCACAACCGCTATTTTTTCATATTATTGGAGATGGTCGTTTGCGATCAGACATGGAGGCCTTGGTTGCTTCTTTTGATTCCTTGGGGGGCGCAGAGTATTTTAGATTTCACGGCCATCGCAATGATATGGCATCTTGCATTGCGTCTTTGGATGTTATCGTCATGTGCTCAGATCATGAGGGCACTCCCATGACCGCGTTGGAAGCCTTGGCCTTAGGTACACCGCTCATTGCCCATGATGTAGGCGGTTTGCATGAGCTTTTGTTTGAGTATCCTGAGTTTCTCGTGCAAGAACATTCCCCTAGTGCTTACGCACAATGCCTTGGACGTTACTTAACTAGCGAAATCCCCGTGCCTGCATTAAGTGAAAAATACAAAGCAGAAACAAACGCTGCAGAAGTATTGGCGCTTTATCGTGATCTAGTGTGTGGTACGCCTCTTTAACGGGTGCGGTGTGTTTGAGCCTTGTTAGCTCGATTGACAAAAAACCACAATGCAACCAAAATGCAACCACCTTGCATTCAGGAGATAGTATATGGCCTCTTTAACGATTAAAAATATACCCGACAACCTTTACGAACACCTAAAACAAGCCGCCAGTATTCACCATAGAAGTATTAATAGTGAACTTATTGTTTGCCTTGAAAGGGCGCTATTACCTACCAAAGTAAGCGCTCTAGATCTTAAAAGCGCAGCACAAAGGCTTCGTAGTCGAGTAAGTACAAGCGCCTTCACTATTGATGATATTAACGCAGCCAAACAAGAAGGCAGGTCATGATCGTAGTTGATACGAATACAATTGCTTACCTGTACCTTCCAACGGTATGCACGAGCGATGTAGAAAAACTGCTAGACCTAGATTCTTATTGGGTTGCTCCAGCATTATGGCGAAGTGAATTCAGAAACATACTAGCTTTATATATTCGTAAAAACTTGATTGATATAAATACGGCTTGCCAAATGCAGTCAGAGGCTGAGCTTGTGCTAGCAAATAACGAGTACCAAGTTGATTCAGTAACAGTTTTAAAGCTTGCGGCAGATTCAGGTTGCTCTGCTTATGATTGCGAATTTATTGCTCTGGCCAAAATGCTTAATGTGAAATTAATTACGGCAGATAAAAAGCTTTTAAATACTTTTCCTGCGATTGCTGTAACTGCAAAAAGCTATATTGCTGGATTGGCTTAACGTTAAGTGTAAGCGCAGCCCCAACCACACCATTGACGCTGTTAGCATAGTCAATCTCCTAC
>DAOORH010000461.1:0-2868 GCA_035389145.1 Cellvibrio sp. | reverse complement strand
GATAACAGCGCACCAAACTTCCCATTTAATTTGACCCTTGCACTTGCTGAAAAAAACAGCGGTTAGGCACGTCAAACACCTCGGCGCGCAGGGTATGGGGTTGCGGGGGATGAGTCAAGGGGGAATTATTTTACTTTCGCGGGTTTCAACTTCACATAAACTGTTTTATGTACACGCGCAACGAGATGTTGTTGCGCGTCATAAATTTCTACAGTGAATTCAGGTAAGCACTTCTCTCCATTCGTTGTTGCTGCACGAATCTCTTCAAGCTTCTCTGCGGTGAGTAAAAACTTAGCGGTTACTGTACCGCGACCGGGGGAGATAAATTCTATAGTGGCTTTTTTATCCCACACATAATAATCGCGCCCTAGGTTTTGCATGAGCATTAACATATACCAAGGATCCGTCATGGCAAAGAGATTGCCGCCAAAATGAACCCCTACATAATTTCGATTGTAAAAACGCAATTTAAGCGCGACATGAATCTCACGAAAATCTTTTGCGATATAAGTGGCACCAATGGAGTTAAAGAGAAAGGGTGGCCAAAAATTGACGAGTCTGCGCAACCAAGAAGATTTCATCTTGAATTCCTCCTAGACTTGAGCGACACGTTTAATCGGAATAATCACTACGCCATCCTCACGACAATCCACGTGAGCGCTAATGCCATAGACTTTTGCAAGGTTTTCGGGTGTTAGCACATTCACCGGCTCACCCTCAGCAACAAGCTTACCTTGATGCATCAATATCAAATGCGAACAAAATCGCGCCGCCAGACTTAAATCATGTAATGCCGCTATAACTGCCCCGCCTTGCTGGGCGTGGGCTTGCAGTAATTCCATAACATGCAATTGGTGATATACATCGAGTGCGGCTATAGGTTCGTCGGCAATAATTAATTTGGGGTTTCCGGCAAATACGCGCGCTAATAATGCGCGCTGCAATTCCCCTCCAGATAATTCCGTGACAGGTCGTTCAGCCAACGAATCTACATCTGTCATTGCCAAAGCATTGTGAATCGCAAGTTCATCATCTGAATTGGTATTTACCGATGAATTCCACGGCGAGCGACCAAGCGCGACTAAATTTTTTACGCTTAATGGCCAAGCTGGAGTTTCGTGCTGTGCAAGGTAAGCCATAAAGCGAGCACGCAATTGCGCGGGGATTTTTTCAATCGCAGTGGCGAGATTCTGCGGTGTTAATTCTACAAGGCCAGAATTAGGTTTTATTAATCCCGCCAAGATTCGCAGCAGTGAGCTTTTACCAGCGCCATTTGGGCCGATTAAACCGACAAACTCACCCACATTTACATGCACGTTCATTTTCTCGACAACATTTTTATGGCCGAGGCTTAGGGAAAGGTTTTTGGCGTTTAATAAATGCATTAAAGGTACTCGTGAATCATAAGGTAATTATTGCGAGACACGCCGCAAGTACATCCATGCAGGCTCGACGTCGGCTTCCTGCCTCCGACGGTCTCGCAACAATCACCTTATGATTAAATTAAATAGGGTGCTAGTAAATCAAATCCAACGCGAGCGTGTTTTTAAAATCAATATCAAAAAGAAGGGGCCGCCTAATAACGACGTTACTACACCTAACTTTAATTCGCGGGCGACATCTAACTGGCGCACAAAAATGTCAGCACATAACACTAAAAGTGCGCCGCCAAGTGCGCTAGCAAATAACAAGCGACTTGGTTTGTAACCCACTAAGGGGCGCAACAAATGGGGCACAACCAAACCTACAAAACCTATACTGCCACTGACTGCGACTGCTGCACCTACACACAAGGCCAAGCCTATTAATAGAAAATTACGTTCGCGCTGCGGGTTAAAACCTAGCGACGTTGCTGTTTCTTCGCCAAGACTTAAGGCATTTAAAAAGCGATAGCGGCTCAATAACAATACCCAGCCCATCACGATGAAAGGCGCAGCAATATATACATGATGCATATTACGATTGGAGAGCGAACCCATTAACCAAAATACAATTTCCTGAAGTGCAAAATAGCTGGGTGCAAAATTGAGCGCAACAGAAATTAATGCGCCCGCAATCGCATTAATAGCAACGCCCGCCAAAATTAATGACAGCACACTGCTACGAAAACCCGCCAACAAATACACTAACACTAAAGAAATTAAAGCGCCCGTAATAGCCGCAACAGGAAGCCAATACCACGCCGCTGCAGCAAAGCCAAAATACAACACAATTACCGCGCCTAATGCAGCGCCGCTAGAAACGCCCAAAATACCTGGTTCTGCCAATGGATTACGCAAAAAGCCCTGCATAGCCGCGCCCGCAAGCCCAAGCGTAGCGCCCACTAAAACGGCTAACAATACACGCGGTAAGCGAATTTCCCACACCACAGTTTGATGCAATGAAGGGCTATGACTTATTAAATCCTTTACAGCTTGCACTATAGAAATAGACGCATTGCCCATGCTAAGCGAAAACAAAAATACCGCTAGCACACCAAGACTTAGCAAGATCATTAATAGTGGGTATGAAATTTTTTGCACACAAATCCTTAAATCTAATTAATGAGTGTTTTTTTCTGCTGAATAAGATTTTCAATAACGTCCGCCGCAATAGGTGCAATACACACAGAGAGCGTTGCGGGCAGCTTTATAATTTGCATATTGTTTTTACGTAACGCCGGGTGCTCCACATATTCTCGCGCGAGTGAAAATGCCTGTACATCTGAGGCCTCCACAATAATTACTTTGGGCTGGGCGAGAATTAAATCTTCTAAATCCAACTGCGAAATTCCGCTGATATTTTTATCCAAGGCGAGATTATGAAAGCCAGCGCGAGTCATTAATTCGTTTTCTAAGGTATCGCCGCCCACTACATAACTGTTTGACG
>DAOORH010000460.1:0-2869 GCA_035389145.1 Cellvibrio sp. | reverse complement strand
AATTTTGCGTGATATTACCGCCCGCTACGACAATCTGTTTGAGTGTTCTTTCCCTTATTCCATGGGTTGGCACGGTGCGCCTTTTGATGTTGACGCGGTCAGTGTGGCAGACACAGCTCCGTGGCAATTGCATGCCCATTTTTACCCACCGTTATTGCGTAGCGCGAGTGTGCGTAAATTTATGGTGGGTTATGAAATGATGGCTGAGCCTCAGCGCGATTTATCGCCAGAGCAAGCCGCCGAACGTTTGCGTCAACAAAGCCCAATTCATTTTCGTACGAGGTAGTAGTGAGTGAGCATATTAAATAAACAACAGCTCAGTGAGTTTTTTTCGGCAGCTTTTGGTCACGCGCCTAGTTTAGTTGTACAGGCTCCTGGACGTGTAAATCTTATCGGTGAACACACGGATTACAACGATGGTTTTGTGTTGCCAGCCGCTATTAATTACAGCACGTGGATTGCGGTATCGGCACGCACTGATCGTGAGCTACATGTAATTGCGAAAGATTTTGGCGATCAAAAAGTCGTTATTAATTTAGATGCACCTATGCAGCAATCGCCTGATGCATCTTGGGCGGATTATGTGTGTGGTGTTGTGCAGGAATTGCAAAAAAGAAATTATCGTTTGTGCGGTGCTAATTTTTTAATTGCTGGCAATGTGCCTGCGGGTGCAGGTTTAAGTAGTTCTGCGTCACTGGAGGTTGCGGTTGTGCGCGCATTAACTGAGCTGAGCGACGAGGCCATAGATCCGACGGAAGCCGCTTTGGTGGGTCAGGCTGCCGAGAATAATTTTGTTGGCTGTAACTGCGGGATTATGGATCAGTTAATTTCTGCGCGAGGGCAAGAGAGCAGTGCGCTCTTGATAGATTGCCAAGATCTTTCAACGCGTACAGTTTCTATTCCCATTGATTGGGAGATTCTGATTGTCCACAGCGGAGTGAAGCGTGGTTTGGTTGAGAGTGAATACAACCAACGTCGTAAACAATGTGAAACAGCCGCTGCTTTTTTCGGTCAGCAAACGCTGCGAGGTGTCAGTCTAGAGCAGTTATTAGCGGCTGAAGGTGAGTTGGATGCTTTAAGTTTTAAACGTGCGCGTCACGTACTCACTGAAAATAGCCGGACTCTCGCCGCTGCAGATGCTTTGAGCCAGGGCGATATGAAAACCTTATCGCGCGTGATGGCCGAATCTCATATTTCTATGCGCGACGACTTTAATATCACTACGCCGGCGATTGATCGTTTGGTGGAAATTCTACAGCATGCGGGCGAAGGCCTAGCAGGTGCGCGTATGACTGGCGGTGGTTTTGGTGGTTGTGTGGTATCTATTGCGCCGGCAGCTTTGATTCCACAAATGATGGCGGCAGTACAGCAGTATTACGAGGCAGACACGGGTTGTGTTCCCACCTTGATTCCAGCGAAAGCCAGCAAGGGCGCCTTTGCGATTTAAAGATTTTTTGCAGTTTAAGGATTTGGATGGTTGTTTTGCATGGAGTTTTAAGTAGTTCCTCCTGTTCTTTCGCCCCCTCTGCAGAAATGTAGAGGGGCTTTTTTATGCGTTGCGGTTCATTGACTAAAGGTTAATGCGTAGCCTTGCTTTCTAAATTGCCTAAATAAGCTTGGTAGTCATCCAACAAGGTGCGCTGGGGATGGCGACGATCTGTGGATTTACGGCGCTTGCGATGATAAATATCGATGGGCATGTTTTTACAGGGGTCGCTATCCAACCTGCGTTCGTCCCCTCGGCGTCTATCTACAAAAATTTTATGTGAACTCATCTTTGTCTCTGTAAAATCGGAAGTGTTAGAGCATGTCTAATCACGTGTGAACATAGGTTTCTTGTTATTATATCTGCGTGCTTGACGCACATTTTCACTTGGGGCGAGCAAGTTGAAGCATCATTACTCTTACCAAGCTCCACAGTCTAGTCCTTATCCAGTAGAATGCCGCAGTTTTTTTTAGCCTTAGTGGCTGATTTTTTATAACGCGTTATCGCGGGTCAAATGTATGAAAGTCATCGAAAACCAAATCCATACCAAACTCTCTGAAAGCTTTGCACCAGTGCACCTAGAAGTGCTGAATGAAAGCTATATGCACGCTGTTCCCGCAGGCTCAGAAACTCATTTTAAAGTAGTCTTGGCGGCAGATGCCTTTGTGGGTAAGCGCCAAGTGCAGCGTCACCAAGCTGTCTACGCTTGTTTGGCGGATGAGCTTAAAAACGGTGTTCATGCGCTTGCGTTGCACACCTTCAGCCCAGAAGAATGGCAAGCCAGTTCTGCTGTGCCAGCATCGCCCCAGTGTATGGGCGGCTCCAAACATGATCCTAACCTGATTGCCTAATTGCCTGATGGATAGTTGATCTAGATCATGCATTTTTACTGGCTGTGCAAAAATTAAGCATTTATACTGCGCGCCCTTTGCCCACGGACACATTAAATACTTGGGTGAAACCTCAAAAAATACGTTTTTGCTGACTGTAAAGTGAAGAAATATGAACCAAATCGTTGTTGCTGCCCTGTATAAATTTGTTTCCCTCCCTGATTACCAAGAGTTCGCGCCCCGTCTAAAAGACCGCTGCGACGAGCTGGATTTGAAGGGCACATTGCTGCTTGCCGAAGAGGGTATTAACGGCACCGTTTCTGGCACCCGCGAGGCCATCAATAGCCTGTTGGATTTCCTTAAACGCGATGAGCGCTTTGCCGATATATCCCACAAAGAATCCTTTTTTGAAGGAAAACCCTTCTACCGTATGAAGGTAAAGCTCAAGAAAGAGATCGTCACTATGGGTGTGAATGGCATTGATCCTCAAAAAATTGTGGGCACCTATGTAAAACCGCATGACTGGAATGCGTTGATTAGCGATCCAGAGGTC
>DAOORH010000459.1:0-2891 GCA_035389145.1 Cellvibrio sp. | reverse complement strand
AGCCGCGTTGGCGGCTTGGTACTTACGCCGCCCGTATCAGAAATGCCAGAGGTCTTAAGCGCGCTCAATAAACGCAAACTCAAATACGTGCGGATTCTGTCTGGCGCCAACCCACCGGACACTATTTCCCCTTGCGTGTTTATTGATGACCGCACCGCCGCCTACAAAATCACCCAATACCTCATTGACTTAGGCCACAAGGCCATTGCCTTTTTAGGTGGGGATGAGGCGCATAAATCCAGTACCGAACGTATGGAAGGTTACAAAGCCGCGCTCAAAGACAACAAAATCCCTATCGATAAGAAGTTGATAGTGGGCGGCGAATACTCCTTTGAATCAGGTGTAAAACGCACTCGCCAATTACTCACCGGCTCCAGCAAGCCCACCGCAGTCTTTGCTTGTAACGACGAGATTGCAGCAGGCACCCTGTTTGCGGCCCGCATTCAAGGAGTGGAAGTACCCCAGCAACTATCCATTGTCGGCTTTGAGGATTCGCCCTTCTCCCGCCAAGCTTGGCCAAACCTGACCACCGCACAACAGCCTATTCGCACCATCGCTCAACACGCCACTTCGCTGTTGATTGAGGTGATGAAGAACGGTGAGAAAAGCGTGGAGAGTGAGGGTTTCTACCCAGAATTGATTGTGCGCGATTCGACTTGCCCCGTGGCCAGCAGAAAGGGCTTGTAGGAAAAAAAGCCTAACCATTATTCCCAAGCCATCTATAAAAATGTCGCTTTTTGCTTTACAAGGCCAAAAACTCAGTCCACAATGACAACGTTGTCTCATTTTACTAAAAGCAGCTCATAGCCATTGCGGAGAACCCATGTCGTCGCCAGCCAGTCTTATTGCCACCCTGCAACCTGAACAAACCTTGATGTTTCAAGAAGCAGCGTCTACCTCACGCGTTATCGCGGAGCAACAAGCGCTCAACCAAAGCCGCATTGAAGCAGCTGTTGCACGTTTGAAAACATTTGCGCCTACCGCGATTGTGACCTGCGCGCGCGGCAGTTCAGATCATGCAGCGACTTACGCAAAATATTTGTTTGAAACGCAATTGGGATTGGTGACGGCTTCCGCAGCGCCGTCGATTGCGTCTGTTTATCTCGCGCAACCTAAATTAAACGGCATGTTGTACGTTGCCATTTCGCAATCAGGTAAAAGCCCAGATTTATTAGCAAGCGTCACTCAAGCCAAAGCCGCTGGCGCTTTAACGCTTGCATTTGTAAACGTAGAAGATTCGCCCCTCGCACAACTTGCTGACATCGTAATTCCACTGCACGCAGGCGCCGAAAAAAGTGTGGCTGCGACCAAATCTTATTTAGCAACTCTAGGTGCAGTGTTGCATTTGGTATCGGTATGGAGCGCTAACGCTGAATTGAAAAAAGCGGTATTCGATTTACCTGCTGCACTCGCACAGGCGTGGGAAAAAGATTGGACTCACGCCGTAGATGTTTTAAAAACTGCCACCAACTTATTTGTGATTGGTCGCGGTGTTGGTTTTGGTACCGCGCAAGAAGCTGCGTTGAAATTAAAAGAAACCTGCGGCTTACATGCCGAAGCCTTTAGTGCGGCTGAAGTAAAGCACGGCCCTATGGCGATAGTGAAAGAAAACTTCCCCGTGCTCTTATTTACCCAACAAGACCAAGCGTTTAGCGGTATGGATTCCTTAATTCAAGATTTCCGCGCACGTAACGCGGCTATGTTAATAGCCAGCGAAAATATGAGCGGTAACGATTGTTTGCCTGTGGTAACTAATGTTCCATCTATCATTGCGCCACTGCTCGCCGTGCAAAGTTTTTATCGCATGGCTAACGCATTATCCATTGCACGCGGTTACAATCCCGACGAACCACCCCATTTGCGCAAAGTTACGGAGACTGTTTAATGTCCATCGCGCTCGTCAATGGCCATGTATTTACTGGGGCAGTTTGGTTAGAAAACCAAGCAGTCATTATTACCGGCGAAAAAATTAGCGCCATATCGGCTGCTAATGAATTACCAGGACACATCACTGAAATTATTGATTTACAGGGTCAGCGTTTAATTCCCGGATTAATTGATACCCAAGTCAATGGCGGCGGCGGTGTGTTATTTAACGATGCACCGACGGTGGAAACTTTGCGAGTGATGAGCGAAGCGCACCGTCAATTTGGTACCACAGGTTTTTACCCTACGCTGATTAGCGATGATTTAAGTGTGGTCGCAAAAGCTATTGCTGCCGTTAAACAAGCCATCGCCGAAAAAGTGCCGGGTGTGTTGGGTATTCATTTGGAAGGCCCGTTTTTAAATCCTGAACGCAAAGGTGTTCACGACGCGTCTAAATTTAAAATTATCGATGAAGCCGCCTTTGAATTATTAACCTCACTCAACGCGGGTAAAACTTTAATTACCATTGCCCCCGAATTAACCACGCCAGAAATGATTGCACGTTTTGTTGATGCCGGTGTTGTCGTTGCAGCAGGCCACAGCGCGGCAAATTACGCGCAAACCAAAACCGCACTTGCCGCTGGTTTAAGTAGCTTCACCCATTTATTTAATGCTATGCAACCACTGACTAGCCGTGAACCCGGCATGGTCGGCGCCGCATTAGAAGACGAAAATTCGTGGTGTGGAATTATTGTGGATGGCTTTCACGTTCACCCAGCTTCTTTAAAGGTGGCGCATCAAGCAAAAGCTACAGGCAAGATGGTGTTAGTCACCGATGCTATGCCAAGCGTTGGCGCTACCGATAAAAACTTTATGCTCAATGGCGAATTAATTCGCTGCGAACGCGGCAAACTATCTACCAACAAACTAACCACCGCCAGCGGCACCCTTGCCGGTTCAGATTTGGATATGCTCGCAGCGGTAAAGAATACAGTTGAAATGGTGGGTATTGAATTGGAGGAAGC
>DAOORH010000458.1:0-2892 GCA_035389145.1 Cellvibrio sp. | reverse complement strand
TTTTAAAATTGAAGAGTTACAACGCGGCGAAAATAAAGACTTTGGTAAAAACTTACAACTGAATAGACATGCGTGGCTAAGTTTTACCGGCACCCATTTTATTATGAAGGATCGTATTAGCGGCCACACCACGGCCTCTCGCCTTGAAACCATTAATCCTTTTGAGTTGACCAGCGCGCAAATTGCAGGCGAACCGCAATTAGTAACGCACCTCGCCAACAGCAAAAGTTCCGGCATAGAAATTCGCGAGCGCGATATTAACTTGGAAGGCACGAGCCAATTACCACGCAGCTTAAGTATTCCCGTTACCGGCTGGAATGAAGAGTTTAACAATGTATCAACCCAGCTTTTCTTGCCACCCGGTTGGTCATTATTTACCGCAACGGGTGCAAGTAGCGAACACGGCAGCTGGATTTCGCAATGGACGTTGTGGGATATGTTTATTGTGCTGATTATTGCCGTCGCCATCGCCAAATTAACCAAGATCAGTTACGGAGTATTAACGGCAGCAACTTTAGTACTTATTTTTCACCGCGAAGGTGCACCCGTTTTAATTTGGTTGAATTTAATTATTGCTATAGCGCTCACGGCATTTGTGAGCGGGAAATTTAAGAACTTTATCGTGAAATATACCTACGTTGGATTTTTCCTACTCGCATTGATCTTACTGCCCTTCACCGTGCATCAAGCGCGAAGCGCTCTTAACCCGCAATTGGATAGCGAGGAAGTTTTTTCTTTTATGCCAGAGGGACTCCATAGGGAAGTATATCTCGATGCAGTTCCAGCCGCTGCACCTATGGCAATGGAAGAGCGAACGGTAGATGCAATGTCAGCAGAAGATGTTGGAAAATTTCCCGATCAAAACGTTGAAGAAATAGTAGTCGCAGGAGTCAGAAGTTCAGCTGCACTGCAAAGAACCGCAGGTAAAGTCATCTCAAAAAAATACGATCCTTCACAACAAACCCAAACCGGTTTAGCCGTGCCCACATGGAATCGCAACAGCGTGAGCATTAGCTGGACTGGCCCGATTACCGCCGATGAAACCACCAAACTAGTATTGGTACCACCACTGGTTAATCGCTTGGGTTATCTATTGTGTGTGATATTGCCACTGTTATTAGCGGGCGTGTTATTGCGTCACTTTTTAAGCTTGCTGGATAAAAAAATAGCACTGCCTAGTTTTAATAAAGCATCCACCGCCAGTCTTTTACCAAGTCTGTTAGTTGCAGGTTTATTACTCGTACCAACGGATGATGTTAAAGCCGATATAACTATAGACCCCGCTATTTTAACGGAACTAGAAGCACGGCTAACGCAAGCGCCGCGCTGCTTGCCCAATTGCGCCGCTATTGAATCTGTAAAACTTAACGCACAACAAGATCAATTAACCATTGAAATGGTAGTACACAGCAGCGATTTAATTTCACTACCGCTACCCGCTGACCACGAACAGTGGTGGCCAACCCGTGTGAGTGTGGATGGCAAAGATGCCACCTTAGTACAAAGCGCAAATCAAACATTATTAGTGAGTTTGCCTAAAGGTCGTCACACAGTAGTCTTAACAGCAAACCTGCAAGGTCGCGATGCATTAAATTTAGAATTCCCCGTGAGCCTGCACAACGTTTCCACCAACACTAACGGCTGGGAAGTTAGTGGCACACCTACTGCAGAACAACAAAGTCAATCGCTACAAATGCAGCGCGTGGAACGCGATCAAGCCACCGATAAATCGGATCACTTGCGCCCAGAACCTATAGCGCCTTTTGTATTGGTTCGCCGTGAGTTAAATATCGATATGGATTGGAGTGTAACAACCACCGTATCACGTGTTGCACCTGCCTTTGGTGCAATTAATATAGAAATTCCGCTACTCGAAGGTGAAGCGCCGCTCACTACACAAGCCAACGCTAATCACAAAATTGCCGTACGTTTTGAAGCAAATCAAGATGAGTTTGAATGGACTTCAAGCCTCAAGCAAATAACACCACTGCAATTGCAAGCTGCAAAAAATGGCCCATGGGTTGAAATTTGGTCGCTGAATGTAAGTACGCTTTGGCATACGGAAACCAAAGGCATCGCGCCCGTGCAAATGGATAAATATGAAACTCTACCTATTTGGCAGCCATGGCCGGGTGAAACCCTAAGCGTTGATATTAATCGCCCGCAAGCAACTAAAGGTAATTTTATTACGATTGATAATGCGCTACTCGACTATGAACCTAGCAATAGAAATAGCCAAAGCAAATTGGAATTATTAATTCGTTCGAATCAAGGTGGGCAATATGGCTTTACCTTACCCGCTGAAGCAACCTTGGCCAGTGTCACCACTGATGGCAACCCACAGATTATTGCGGTCACCGATGGTAAATTAAAATTGCCCCTTCACCCCGGCGCACAAACTGTTGCAATTACCTGGAAAAAACCAGAGAGCATTGGTTTATTCACGCAATCGCCAGCATTTGTTCTTGAGCAAGGTAGCAGCAACCAAAATATCAGAATTAATTTTCCAGAAAATCGCTGGCCGCTGTTTGTCGGCGGCCCAATGGTAGGCCCCAGTATTTTAATTTGGGGCATGTTGATGGTAGTGGTGATTATTGCAGTGGCACTTGGCCGCAGTTCACTTACGCCCTTAAAAACTCACGAGTGGGTATTGTTAAGCTTGGGGATTTGTACACTGAGCTTCTTCACCTTCGTGTTAGTTGCCGTGTGGATTCTGGTATTGCAACAACGCGGCAAACTGCAAACCATAACCACCACGCGCAAATTTAAATTTTTGCAGTTTGGGTTATTTGCATTATCCATTGCTGCACTCAGCGCTTTAATAAGCACTATCCCCCAAGGATTACTCGGCAGCCCAGATATGCATATTACAGGTAACAATTCCTACTCAGG
>DAOORH010000457.1:0-2905 GCA_035389145.1 Cellvibrio sp. | reverse complement strand
CGGCGATTTTTGAATCTCATCTAGGGTAAAGACCAAATGATTCCAACCGGGGTTTACATGAAAGCGTTTATTGAATCTATCTTCATCCTCCCAGCCGGTTTTCTCGTGGGCTATATCATTCACGCGCAAAACCATAGTGAGCGGTAAACTGCCGGGATTATAAATATCAACACTTAACTGCTTGAAACCCGACCAATCATTAAACAATCGCTCAAACGAAATTCCCGAATAGCGCTCGGTTGTTAAACTTAGCTTTAACGAGTAATGTCCTTGAGTACGAAATTGCGGGCTCAACTCAGCTGTAGGTTTTTGGCCGTATAATTCAATACTGGATTCAAAACCCGCAAGCAATGGAAATTTCTTCATCGCTTGATATTGAAACCAAGCTTCAAAAAATACGACCGATAAGCTGGGAATTAAAAAGGTTAAGGCCACTACGCGCCCGAACCATACGGACAAACTGGGAGGTCGCAACCAAAACAATCCAACGCAGGTACCGCTTAAATCCCTCTGCAAATCATCCCAGTTGCCATCGCGCCCGGTATAAGATTGAATAACTTCAATTAAGCCACCACCCACAAATACAGCCAGCAAGGTAAGCAACGCGTACTGCCAACGGCTTAAATCAACTTTCTTATTAAGTGCAAATACCAACGCGATAAAAAAAACAATATGACCGCAATTCCACATGGCACCATAAAGCTGACTTGACGTGGCATCGGGCCCACCCAAAAAGAAAAATGGAAAAGCGCTAACAACAATCACCCAGGGAATATGGTGGTTGAGCTTTGTAATGAATACTGGCAAAAAATTAATAGCGCGAATCTCCCATGCCATTAAATTGTTTGGCCAAATTAGTCGCGTAGTTATCAGTCATGCCACTAATGAAATCAATCACTGCCATAAGCGCTAGATACTTGTAATTCTTATCCCGCTTGCTTACGTTGGGATGAAAGTTATTGTCGCCAATTAACGCCATAACGCGATTATCTTTATATGTCATTTGACGGGGATCGCCTAGCGATGCATAAACCGCACTGCAAATAGTACTCAATAAAGTGCCTATTACCGCATAGGCACCGATCTCTAATTCAACACGACGGGAGTGATTAAAAATCTTATTTTTTGCGAGGTCTTTGGCTGCCTGCACCGCAATCATAACTTTTGGATCACACAGAGAAATTAAATCACCTTCAACCGTGCCATTTAGAAAATCGTCTTGGTGCTTTATAAAGGCATCTGTCCCTGCATTAATAAAAGCATCAATCACTTTACCGCGCACCAAGGCTGGCTTGCGTCCATCATTTACTTTTTTAAGTGTGCGCTCTAAATCTGCCAGCTGGGGCGAATCGGCAATTACCGGGCGAAGCAGTTCGTAAATCTCTGCCCAATTTAAAATGCCCATTTCAAGGCCATCTTCCAAATCAATAATGCCGTAACAAAAATCGTCTGCTGCTTCCATTAAATAGACCAGCGGATGGCGACAATACCAATTTTTACCTTTTTCTATTAAACCGGTTTTTGCCGCAATTTCGTGAAAGTAATCCAGTTCAGATTGAAACACGCCGTATTTATTATTTTTGGGGCGATGATTTAAAACTGTTGCGGTTGAACACCAAGGGTATTTCATGGAGGACGACAGCGTGGCGTACGTTAAACGCATCCCCTCATGATATTGGTGATACTCGGAGGTGGTTAACACCCGCAAACCCTGCGCATTACCTTCAAAGATACGAATATCATCGCGCTCTTCTGGCGACAAATCCGCTAAAAATTCTGCGCCATCTTTTTGAAACCAACTGCGAATTGCATCTTCACCCGTGTGACCAAAAGGCGGATTGCCTATGTCATGCGCCAAACAAGTTGCCTGAACTATGTCGCCAATATCAGTTGGCCAAATATGACTGGGTAAATCACCTGCATCCTTTAATGCTTGCCCTACGCGAATACCGAGCGTGCGGCCAACACAGGCAACCTCCAAGCTGTGCGTCATACGATTGTGAATATGATCATTGGTCGCCATAGGGTGCACCTGCGTTTTACGCGCAAGCCTACGAAACGCACCCGAAAAAATAATCTTGTCGTGATCCGAGTGAAACGGTGAACGCCCCTCTTCGTGTTTTGCACTTCGCTTCCCTAAACGCTCAGCGCAGAGAAGTTGATCCCAGTTCATTGTCATAGCAGTTCCAAGCTTGTTATTTGAAAGCACACAATCATTTTTTAGACTTACGCACCAGTTTAGATCTTTTGCAAAACTCAAGCGCACAATATAAGCGCATCAAACTTCGTATTATCTTGTATTTTTTTCTGAACAAGAATTTTCCGTAAGTTATTTAACTTATTGTTTTATCTTGTTTTTACGCATTCTATCAGGCGATTTAATTAGCTAAATCTTTTCTTGGCATAGTTACTGCAAAATCCAAAAAAAGCAATCTTGTATTCAAGATGGTATTTAAGATTTCAAAGCAGACGTACTTTAGAACAGGAAGAATAATGACAAGCACTCTAGGCTGGACAATTTCCGAATGGCTTGAGGCCTATCGCAGCCAAACAATTTCAATTAGCGATGCATTGCATGCACTACGCTCTCAGCTGAATGCTACTGATCCAGCGTGGATTTATATTCTTTCTGCCGACGAGCTAAACGCGCAAATTAACTCGCTCGCCTTAAACTCAGAGTCTACTGACTTACCGCTATACGGCGTTCCCTTTGCAGTAAAAGACAACATTGATGTAGCAGGCATTCCTACCACGGCCGCCTGCCCTGCATTTACCTATATTCCGAGTGAAGATGCCACAACAATCGCACGCTTGAAAGCCGCGGGCGCAGTTGTGATTGGCAAAACCAATCTCGATCAATTTGCTACTGGTCTTGTGGGCACGCGGTCACCCTATGGT
Source organism: Cellvibrio sp. (assembly GCA_035389145.1). Taxonomy (GTDB): domain Bacteria; phylum Pseudomonadota; class Gammaproteobacteria; order Pseudomonadales; family Cellvibrionaceae; genus Cellvibrio. The sequence goes on along the minus strand of DAOORH010000457.1, from coordinate 7 downwards.
GCCGTGC
>DAOORH010000456.1:0-2906 GCA_035389145.1 Cellvibrio sp. | reverse complement strand
TGTTATAGTGTTTTATAGTAATAGTGGAGGCGGGTATGGCCCTAAATTTTAATAACGCTGCAACTTTCGTGGGTGCGCTTATTTCGTTGCGTAATGAAACGGCTAGATCTATAGCTATCTCCGCCGACATCCGGCCTGCAAATCTATCGATGTTTCTGAGTGGCAAGTCGCAAGTGATTTCCCAGCAGCGGATTGTCAGCTTGCTGGGTTGCCTAGATATTGTGGGTGGTAATCTGGTGAACGGTAAAGTTCATCGTTGGTTTGTGCATGAAAACTTCGATGCGTTGAATGTGGTTTTGGGGAGTGTATTAGCGGAGGATCAGAAATCGAAATCGATTATTTTGTCTGATGGTAAATCACTTTTTCCGTATAAGCGGTTTTTAGGCCTGTGGTCGAATGCGGGTTGGTCATGGGTTGCGCTCACGGTGCATCCAGGCATTGCCACTGCGCCAGCTCTGAGTTGCGCCGACATCGGCTTCGCTCAGGAATTTATTCTTGAGCTAGATTTTGAATCCCTGCCGTTGGATGACTGCTCAGCGGCTGAAGGAATTCTGTTATCTGCAATAAAAGCGTTGGATGGTGATGTAGAGAAAGGAAATGTTAAAGCTACGGTATTGGGGGCTCGTTCTGAAATAAATAATGTATCTCGTAATGATGTTTCAGAGATGCAGGATCTACAGGCCACCCTGCAAGAAATCGTAGAGGCTGGTGTATCACCCAAAGAAATAACGCAGCTGCTAATAAAAAACTTTTTAAACTAGAATAAAATCTACTGTTTTTGTATTCATTTATCTTCTCAAGTTGCAATCTATTCATCAGCCCTTTAGGTCATATGATTGATTTTTTGTTCTAGCGCTGCGAGAAATTGCATCAGCTCATCAAAATTTGGGTGCTCACCAAAAATCATTTCCTCCATTGCGGAGTAATCTTGTTGCAAAGTTTTTAAGTGATGCTCATTAGGAACCAGTTTGAAACTTCCGACACAAGCTGTTTGATAATTTGCCCAGCTACTTGGATAGAAGCGCTGCTTAAATTCCACCACTTGCTGTAAAAGTGCGGTGTTTCGCAATGCATCATCTGCAAATGAACTATTGGCCAATTTATAGCTATCGTAATAGTGGCGTGAATAACGGGAGGGTAATAACTTGTTTTGTGGGCGATGCACTTCTGCATGAAGAATTGTAAGTTTTTCCCAGAAGGTTCGCTCCGGTGTTATGGCGCTGACTTGCACACTCGGGCGCTCAAAAAGTTGCGGGAATTTTTCAGCTGCATACGGTGTTACCGCATAAATACCCATCGGCATCATGGCGGCGAGCGGGCCTATCTCTATGCGAATTTGCGGGCGCAAATAACCTGTGGCAAACACGGCAGGATATTTTATGTTAATCGTGTGAGGATCATGCGGGTCTATCTCCAACTGACAAAGAGGGGACATTACCGCTGCCAGCTTCGGCAGTATCTCTCGTGCAATATATGCTTGGGCTTTTTGGTTGATATCCTGATTTAATTTATCTTGTTGGCTTTTGCTGCGCTGTGTTAATGGGTCGATAGCAATAACTTGTGTCCAATCCAAAATCAGATCTATATCTTCTGAAAAGCGCTGAATTAAATTAAAGCATTTACTTAAACTTGTACCGCCTTTGAATCGCAAACAGGTTGATAATTCTGGTGTGTCAAAAAGCTGCATTAAAACCCAGCACAACCAAAAGTCTTTTTCGGCTGCTGCTGGTGTAATCGCCATGGCAAATGCCGTTGCACTAAAAGTTTCATTTCTTTCTGCGGGAGGGCGCAAGGCAAGTGTTTTCAATTATTTGCATCCTGCTCTGTAAACAATGCTTTAATTTCCTGATAAATCCAGCTGGTGACATATTGAGTATCTTTTAAAACGCGGCTCGCAAGCGCCTTGGGTATCTGCCCATCCACCTGAAAATACTCACGAATCATATTTTGTTGCGATGTTGTCAGCGCATCTTTCCCCAACGCGCTTATCGCTTGCACTAGAAGTGTACTTTCTGGGTATTTAAAATCTACATGTGTCATTTTGCTTTTTTTAAACGCCAATGCTTGCCCTGCGATATCATAAGTTTTGGACGGCCCATCACTTAAGTAGAGGTATTGGGTAGGTGTTTGGGTAGATAGCCCTAAAATATTTAACGCAGCATTGCCAGAAACCTGAATACTCCAGCCAAACTTACGCGCTAGCGCCTGAGCTGCCTCATCCATATTTGGGCCTAAAGATTGCCCCAGCAACTTGCTAAACCGAGGGTAATCATACAATCCACGACTGATGCGCCGAATACTGCCTTTTTCAGCTAAGCGGGACAGGCTACGATCAATGCTGCCGGCCGGGGCTAGAGAAGCAAAATCCTTTTGGGAAAATGACCAACCCCTACCATGACCATAAATAACGCTAATTATTTGATTTTCATTGTTTTTCACGAAATAAAAAGCCTTTTATTTGTCCGAAATAGTAGGTCTATATTCGGACAAATATAGCATGGCTTTAAGCAATGCTCTAGTGCCCGATATGTTACTAGGCCGCACAACATGATAAACAGTCTCCCCAAGTGTTTCAGGCATTCGTGTTGAGGCATGTCGCGTAGGATGGTTAATGAAGTACAATCCACGCGGTAACGCCTTGGTAAATATTTTTAATTGAGCTAACCCTATAGCTCTTTTGTGTGCCAATAGTGTGCGAAATTACTGGCACTTATGGGCTTTTGTGGTCAATTACTGGCGACATCTTGCACAGGGATGGCTGGTAACGTATTGAAAAATAAGGTTTTAATCTTTAGGCTTCATGCCGATGCCATCTCTGGCAGTGTTGAGGTCAGCGGTTCGATCCCGCTTAGCTCCACCAAATACTAAACCCGCGTTTCTCACGAAACGCGGGTTTTTTATTTGGG
>DAOORH010000455.1:0-2906 GCA_035389145.1 Cellvibrio sp. | reverse complement strand
ACAAGCAGGTGATAACAACACCGCATCGCCAGCATTCGCTTGCGCAAAGGATTTGCTAATGGCGTCTCGCATAGAATTGGCGAATTCGATTTGAACGACATCTTTTACTGCTTCAGCAATAACGGGAGCATCGCGACCAATCAGCACTAAACGACAGGTATTTTTTGCGAGTACAGATTTTAATTCAGTAAAGTCCTGCCCTTTGCCCTCACCACCGGCAATCACAATAAGTTGTGCTGGGGTGCGCGCTAAACCTGCAATCGCCGCAACAGTTGCACCAATATTAGTGCCCTTGGAATCATTGTAAAAATCCACGCCACTTTTGGTAGCGACAAATTCGCAACGGTGATGCAAACCACGAAACTCTTTTAAAGTTGCGACCATGGCATCAATAGGAATGCCCGCCGCATCACCTAATGCAAGCGCAGCCAAGGCGTTGTCAACATTATGCTTACCACTGATTTTTAATTCCCGGGTTGATAGCAGTGGTTTTAAATTTTTAGCGAGGAAGCTTTCACCATTTTCTTCAATTAAACCAAAGCTACCAAAATCGGCTTTGCCACCAAAATAAATGGCCTTTGCGCCAGCAGCAAACGGAGGATGTGTTAATACATCATTGCGATTAACCACAATGTTTTCAGCACCAAAATACACGCGCAACTTTGCAAGAATATAAGCGCGCATATCAGCATAACGATCAAGATGATCTGCACTGATATTCAAAATAGTTGCCACCTTGGCATTCAACTTTGTCACAGTTTCCAATTGAAAGCTGGAAAGCTCCATCACATACAATTCAATATCATCTTCCAATAATTCAAGCGCTGGTGTTCCCAAGTTGCCGCCAACCGCAACTTTGATTCCCGCCTTAGCCGCCATCTCACCAACTAAAGTCGTTACTGTACTTTTTGCATTGGAACCCGTAATTGCCACTATGGGTGCTTTTGCATAACGCACAAATAATTCGATATCGCCAACAACTGAAACACCGGCCTCTTTCGCCTTAGCAATTGCAGGAGTTTCCAGCGAAATACCGGGGCTTACTATGATCTCTTCGCAATGCAAGAGCGTATCTACATCCAACTCACCCAACTGCAATTGCACATCAGGGAACTCAGCTTTAATTTTTTCGAGATTCGGCGGCGTAGCGCGAGTATCAAGCAACACAAAGGCCTGTTGTTGTTGCGCAAGAAAACGCGCTACCGACAAACCAGTAATACCAGTTCCGATAACGGCTTTAATGCGATTGGTGGCAATCATTTGTGTCACAGTATTTTTTCCAAAAATATAATTAGCGAATTTTAAGTGTTGCTAAACCAATCAACACCAGCATCAACGCAATAATCCAGAAACGCACAATTACACGCGGCTCTGGCCAACCTTTTAATTCAAAGTGGTGATGAATAGGCGCCATGCGGAAAATACGTTTGCCTGTTAATTTGAACGAAGCGACCTGTAAAATAACCGATACGGTTTCGAGTACGAAAATACCGCCCATAATAAACAGTACGATTTCATGACGAACTATAACTGCAATAGTTCCTAACGCTGCGCCAAGCGCGAGCGCACCGACATCGCCCATAAAGACAGTGGCGGGATAGGTGTTAAACCATAAAAAACCTAAGCCAGCGCCCACCATGGCACAACAGAAAACCACCAGCTCACCCGCACCGGGGATATAGGCGATGTGCAAATAATTTGTGAAAATGGTGTTACTCACAATCCATGAAATTAATGCGAGTGCTCCGGCCACCATCACACAGGGCATAATCGCCAAACCATCTAAACCATCAGTAAGATTGACTGCGTTGCTGGTGCCGACAATCACAAAGTAAGTAAAAACGATGTAAAACAAACCTAAATCAAGCGCGACGTTTTTAAAGAAGGGAACAAACAATTGCGTTTCTGCGGGAATAGCGGCAGTGAAATATAAAAACGTTGCAGCGCCAAAGCCTGCAATCGACTGCCAAAAATATTTCCAACGCCCCGGCAACCCACGCGAATCTTTTTTGGCAACTTTGCGATAATCATCCACCCAACCCACTGCACCAAAAATTGCGGTGACCACCATAACCACCCATACATAACGGTTACTTAAATCTGACCAGAGCAAAGCACTCGCGAAAATAGCAACCAAAATCAAGGCGCCACCCATAGTGGGAGTACCAGATTTACTCAGATGACTTTGTGGACCGTCAGTACGCACCGACTGACCAATTTTTAATTCACTTAAGCGGCGAATAAACCAAGGCCCAAACAACAATGAAATACCAAGCGCTGTTAGTACCGCCAAAATAGCGCGCAAGGTTAAGTATTGGAAAACCCCAAAACCATGAATATGATCTTTTAATTGTTCTGCAAGCCAAAATAGCATTAGTGGTTGTCTCCATTGGAGCAAAGTGCGCTCACGACCAAATCCATTTTGGCACTGCGAGAACCTTTGATAAGAATTGTAGTGTCAGGTGTTGTTAATTTTTTTAGTGCTGCAATCAATGATTCACGTTCAGAAAAATGATGTTGGCCAAGTTGTTGACCATAAGCTTCGCTTGCATGTTGCGTTAATACACCCAAGGTAAAAAAATGATCTAGATTTTTTTGCAGAGCGTATGCACCTAGCTGCGCATGTAACTCGGCTGCATTTTCGCCAAGCTCACCCAGATCCCCTAGCACCAGAATCCGTTCACCTTCGCGTACCGCCAGTACATCAATCGCAGCACGCACCGAACCTGGGTTGGCGTTGTAACTATCATCAATAATTAATGCTTTATTAACGCCAATATGACGACTCATTCGCCCACCTACGGGTGAGAAATGCGCGAGCCCCAGTTGAATATTTTCTAGACTCGCGCCCACGGCATAAGCCATAGCCGATGCCATAAGTGCATTGCGTACACTGTGTTCGCCGA
>DAOORH010000454.1:0-2922 GCA_035389145.1 Cellvibrio sp. | reverse complement strand
TATTAACCATGAGCATGGCCCAAGCCGTACCGGCACCCTCAAGCTTTGAAACCAGCTACAACGCGAAGCTGTACGGCTTTAATATTAGCGCCACCAGTCGCCTTAGCCCATTGCCTAATGGCAACTACGAGTACTACTTCAACGCCGATTCCATGGTTGGCAAAGTCACCGAAATGACTGAAGTAATCTGGAACGCGAAAGAACAGCGAATTATTCCGCAGCGTTACATTTACCAGCGCAAAGGCATGGGCAAAAACCGCGATGATGAATTGGTGTTTGATTGGTCCGCCAATAAAGTCACCAACGTTAAAAATGCGCAAAGCCAAGTATTAGACGCCGCCAAAAATATTCAGGATAGTCTGAGTTACCAAATTCAGTTAAGTCAGGATTTAATTGCCGGTAAAAAGCAATTTGACTACTCAATTGCCAATGGCCGCAAGATCAAGCAATACAAATTTGAAATTGTGGGCGAAGAAGTTTTAACTACGCCGCTTGGCGATGTTAAAACCCTTAAAGTTAAACGCACCCGCGACAAAAGTGAACTCGTGACTTACGCGTGGTTTGCCAAAGATTTTCAGTACTTGTTAGTCCGTTTACAGCAAGAAGAAAATGGTTCTGCTTACACCATCTACATTAGTAAAGCCTCACTAAACGGCAAAGCAATTGACCACTTTTAAGGGAACTTCCGAAAACCCACTTTTTGAGCGCTAGCTTCGTTATTTTCGTACTCGAATCCTCATTTATTACATATAAACTGCGGTTCTCCGTGCGAAAATGCCTCGCTATCATCTCAAAAATTGAATTTTCGGAAGCCCCCTTAATTTTTATATTTACATTTTTACTCTTTAATCTCAGGAAAAAGTCATGAACATTTCAGAAAATTGCGTTGCCAGCATTCACTACACCCTTACTGATGGCGAGGGTAAAGTTATCGACACATCAGAAGGTCAAGAGCCTTTGGCGTATTTGCACGGCGCTGGCAACATTATTCCAGGCTTGGAAAAAGCTTTGCTTGGCAAAGTCGTTGGCGACAAATTTAACGTGAGCATCCCAGCTTCTGAAGCTTACGGTGTGCGCGATGACAGCATGGTGCAAGAGTTGCCATCTAACATGTTTAGCGGCATCGACAATATTGAAGTAGGCATGGAATTCCACGCTGAAACTGAACACGGCTTGCAAGTTGTAACCGTAACTAAAGTAGAAGGCGACAACGTAACCATCGATGGCAACCACCCATTGGCTGGCGTTGATTTGACGTTTGATGTTGAAGTTGCAGAAATTCGCGCTGCGTCTGCAGAAGAGTTAGAGCACGGTCACGCACACGGCGCTGGCGGTCATCACCACCACTAAGTGGTACACGCTGCTTCAAAGTACATAGCCATGTTGTAAAACGTGGCTATGTCCCCCCCTCGCATCTGCTCGCCCTTTCGCACCCTCTCCGTATAAAACCTTAGCCTATCAATAAACACTCTTTGAATAAGTTTTTTACATAAGCTTTTTATATTAACTCTCCATTAAAATTCCCAAAAATTTTCAAAGCGTTCACAATAGACACCAAATATTTGGAATCTAGCACAATGAAAAAAAATCACCCTTACGGACAATGGCCATCGCCCATCACCGCAGCAATGCTCACGCAACAAAGTGCGAAGCTTAGTGAAGTGCGTTCTTGCGGCCAGAATAAGAATAGCGAAAGTGTTTTTTGGTTGGAATCACGCCCAGCAGAAAAAGGGCGCAATGCGTTAGTGCAATTATCGGCGGGAATCGCTCGCGATGTTTTACCCGCGCCGCACAGTATTCGCACCCGCGCCCATGAATATGGCGGCGCAAGCTATTTGGTTACCGCTGAGCGTATTTTTTGTGTGCTGGATGCCGATCAAAGAATCTACATGATTGATCGTGAAAACCATGAGTTAAACGTGTTGTCGCCATTAGGCCCATTAGCTTCTGAAAAAAAGTATCGCTATGCAGATTTTTCGTGGGATGAACATCGCCAGCGTTTAATTTGTGTGCGTGAAGATCATACACATGCTGACCACGCCAAGAAAATTGAAGAGCGCAGCGAAATAGTTGCTATTGATTTAAACGGTAATGTAACGATTTTGGTTTCAGGCGCAGATTTTCACAGTAACCCTCGTATAAATCCTGCAGGCGATAGGCTCAGCTATTTATGTTGGAACCACCCTCAAATGCCTTGGGATGGTACTGAATGTTACTGCGCAGAGTTAAATGCTGCAGGTGAGATTATGAGCACGCAGCTTATTGCTGGTAGTAAAACTGAATCTGTGTTTCAACCACAATGGTCACCAGCTGGCGAATTGTTTTTTGTATCAGATCGCAACAACTGGTGGAATATTTATCGCTATAGCAATGCGGGCACAGAGATTGTGTGCGATATGCCCGCCGAATTCGCAACCCCGCAGTGGGTGTTTGGCATGAGTACATATGGCTTTTTAAACGCACAAGAAATTTTCTGTTGCTTTAGTCAGAACGGGCAATGGCAGTTGGGATTAATTGATACCAACTTAAAAACACTAACAGCCATTCAAAGCGAATTTAAAGATATTGCTGGTGTTCACTGCAACAACGAGCACGCTTATTTCTTTGCAGCAAGCGCCACTCAATCTAATGCGCTCTATAGTTTTCACAAACAAACCATTAAACCACTGCTCGCCGAGAACAAAAACGCATTAACTCAAGACGATATTGCACAGCCGCAAGCCATTAGTTTTGCTACTAGCGACAATGAAATCGCACACGGTTTTTACTATTCACCCAAAAGCAAACTTATCAGCGCGCCCGAAAATACGCTGCCGCCGCTAATTGTGATGTGTCACGGCGGGCCAACCGGCGCAACGGAAACATCGCTCAACCTTAAAATTCAATTTTGGACAAGCCGCGGCTTTGCAGTCTTAGATGTTA
>DAOORH010000453.1:0-2931 GCA_035389145.1 Cellvibrio sp. | reverse complement strand
TGAAATATGAACAATTGATGAATAAAAAATGAAGTTATCTTGAAGCTGAAAGTGATTTATTTCAAAATGGTTTGTAAGTAAGTCATTGATAATTTGAACCAACAGCTCGCGCAATCTCTGCCGTTCACGGCGGAGTCTAGCGAGAAACTTGATTTTAAAAATAAACAATTAAACTAGAACAAATGATACAACACCAGTTAAAACTCAGATTAACCAAAGCTCAAGAGCGTCGTCTTGACGACTGGCTATGGGTCTTAACTAGCGTATGGAACTTTGCTATTCGTAAGATTGAGCTGGATGCTAAAGACGGCATTTACTACACGCCCAAAGGCTTCCAAAACCTACTGGTGAATCACTCTAAGAATTTAGATATGCCAAGCCACGTATTACAAGGCATGTTGACATCCTCCCCTACCTAAAGGAAGGGGATTTCTAACATTGCTGTTAAGAAATTCCTAATTCAACGAAAACGGCCAATTTACAGATATTACTATATGCAAACAGGACTGACATTTTCTCCAAAGGCTAACCCCGCAAGTCCTGCGGTTAATATGTTTTTGGCGGCGTTCACATCACGATCATGGGTTGTTTTGCAATCAGGACAAACCCATGTTCTGGTATTAAGTGAAAGCGTTGATAGCATATATCCGCAAGCATTACAACGCTTGCTGGATGGATACCACTTATCAATGCCAATTAAGGTTCTACCGTACCATTTAGCCTTGTACTCTAATTGCCGTAAAAATTCAGACCAACCAGCGTCACTAATGGATTTTGCTAACTTGCGATTTTTAAGCATGTTAGATACAGCTAGACTTTCAACGGCTATGACTTGGTTCTCGTTAATGAGCTTGGTTGAAAGTTTATGTAAAAAATCTTTACGAGCATCGGTGATTTTTGCATGGAGTTTTGCGACTTTTAATCGCGCTTTATTACGATTGCTAGACCCTTTCTTTTTCTTGCTTAATCGTTTTTGTAATAGCGCCAACTTATCTAAGTTGTTACGCAATGATTTTGGAGATTGGTATTTACTGCCAGTGGAAGTCACAGCAAAATCAGTCAAACCCAAATCAACACCAATTTTAGATTCTGATACTGCTTGCGCGGGCACTGCGTCATCACATAGTAACGACACAAAGTACCGACCAGCGCAATCTTTACTCACCGTGACAGTAGTAAGTTTTGCGGCTTTGGGTAAAGTGCGCGACCATTTGATCGGCAAAGGTTCTTTCATTTTAGCTAAGGTCAAAACACCATTTTCAAACTTAAAAGCACTGGCGGTATATTCAGCCGATTGTTTATCAAACTTTGATTTGAAGTTTGGATACTTATTACGTTTTGCAAAGAAATTACCAAATGCAGTTTGTAAGTGGCGTAGTGCCTGTTGCACAGGCACGGAACTCACATTATTCAACCAAGAGTATTCATCTTGTTTTTTTAACTGCGTGAGTAAAGCAGAAGTCTCATGGTAGCCAATACGCTTCTGTTCGTTGTAGTAAGCATCGGCGCGTGCTTTAAGCATGTAGTTATAGGCGAAACGCGCACAGCCAAATGTTTGAGCAAGTTTTTCTTTTTGCTCATCTGTTGGGTAAAACCTAAATTTGTAGGCGCGTTTAATTTCCATTTACACAATATACAATAGTCGTGTAAGATTTTCAATAAGAATAGCATATTAAAAAGGAAGCGGGATTGGGTGATGCTTTGCATCACGCGCTATTCCTCACCGCCCTAAAGGGCAGTGTTTCCCGCGCTAACTGATAAACTTAACAGTATTCCATTACCGGACCCGATTAAAGCGCCTGTGGGCAATAGAATAGCGGTTCCATATTTAAAAGACGTTCGCTTCCACAAGCAAGCATTACCAGAAGGTAAAATTAAATGTGGGCGCATCGTTAAACGTGCCTCTGGTTGGTATCTATGTTTATTCATAGATGCAGAGCCAAATGTGATATTGCAATTAGCAAGCAATTCCATTGGTATAGATTCAGGATTTAAGCACCTACTCTCACTTTCTAATGGAGAGAAGGTTGATCATCCACGAGAGCTAGAGCAATCAGCTAAGCGATTAGCGCAAGCACAGCGCGGTATTAACCGTAAATTGGTAGCAAGAATAAATGAACGCATTGCCAATCAGCGCAAAGATCGCAACCATAAGATTTCAAGGAAACTGGTATCTGAAAATAGCTTAATCGCATTCTCAGCAGATAACCACAAAGGAATTGCTAGTAAGTTTGGTAAAAGTGTTGCTAGTTCGGGACACGCTCAACTTCGACAAATGTTAGCCTACAAAAGCATTGCAAGCGGTAGGTTATATGTAGAGGTTGATAATAGAAATTCCACTAGGACTTGTTCGGCGTGTGGTGCTTTAACTGGACCACGAGGCTGGGCAGGACTATCAGTAAGGCATTGGACGTGTGGCTGTGGAGCCTCGCATGACCGCGATACAAACGCGGCCATCAACACACTAATGCTGGGCATGGAACGTGCCTCGAACTTGGAGAAACGCTATGCGTAACTCTACTGGAATCCACTTCGTTCACGGAGTGGAGGTTCAATAAAGGGTTACAAGTGGAATATACAAAACTCGGACAATCCGCATTAAATGTTTCCAAAGTTTGTTTGGGCACGATGACATTTGGCGACCAAAATACCCAAGCAGAAGCGCATGCGCAGCTAGATTATGCTATTTCTCAGGGTATTAATTTTATTGATACGGCAGAAATGTATCCTGTGCCACCCAAAGCTGAAACTTTTACCCGCACTGAAACCATCATCGGGCATTGGTTGAAACATCAAGTGCGCGAAAAAATTATTTTGGGCAGTAAAGTGGCAGGGCGAAACCGTGGCTTAAATTGGATTCGCGGTGGCGATGATTCGTTGACACGCGCGAATATCCGCAACGCCCTGCACGATTCATTAAAGCGTCTGCAA
>DAOORH010000452.1:0-2938 GCA_035389145.1 Cellvibrio sp. | reverse complement strand
TTCGCAGCCATTTCGTTGCCAATCGCCATGCCGAGTGCGGCGGAAATCGAGGTGCTGGAATGGCCTACGCCGAAGGTATCGAACTCACTCTCATCGCGTTTTGGGAAGCCGGATAAGCCTCCGCCTTGGCGGATGGAGTTCAAGCGTTCCCGGCGCGAGGTGAGAATTTTATGCGGGTAAGTTTGGTGGCCAACATCCCACACCAAGCGGTCGGATGGGGTTTCGTACACGTAGTGCAGCGCGATGGTCAGCTCCACCACGCCCAAGCCCGCGCCAAAGTGACCGCCAGTCTGGCCGACGCTGAATAATAGAAACGCGCGTAGTTCATCCGCCAGCTCAGGCAATAGCTTTTCGTCCAGCGCACGCAGGTCAGCGGGGGAATCTATGCTGTCCAAAAGTGGTGTGGCGGGGCGGCTGGTAGGGATTTCGTTGAACATGCGGCGCTTTCGTCTTATAAAAACCAGCATTGTAGGCGTTAGGCGATTTATTTCCTAGCGCAATTCAAGTTTGGTGATGGGCGAATTCGCAACGCTGTGACTGAAAACCTGTGGCAGAATGGCTGCCTTTTCTGGTCACTATCTTCATTTATATCCTAAGGATTAGTCATGCTTATTCATCCCAACCCAGACCCCGTTGCTTTTTACATCGCCTCTTGGCCGGTGTATTGGTATGGCATTATGTACGGCGTAGCCTTTTTGCAATTCATTCTGCTGGGCGGTCTGCGTATTAAACAACCCCATATTGCAGCACAGGGGTGGACTAAAGATCACGTCAGCGACATTATTTTTTACGGCATGATCGGCGTAGTGGTGGGCGGTCGCTTGGGAGAAGTGCTGTTTTATCGCCCCGCGTATTTTTGGGAGAACCCCATTGAGATTCCTATGACCTGGTTAGGTGGAATGTCATTTCACGGTGGTTTTATTGGTGTGATGGTGGCCATGTGGTTCTGGTCGCGCAAATATAAAAAGCACATTGGCGATGTCTTTGATTTTATCGCTCCGCTGGTGCCGCTCGGTTATGCCGCCGGGCGCTTTGGCAATTTTATCAACCACGAATTGCCGGGGCGTGCCGCCAGTGCGGATTTGCCGTGGGCGATGCAATGGCCGGGTGTGGATCACCTTGTCCACCCCTCCCCGCTTTATCAAACTATGGTTGACGGCTTGTTATTGTTTGCAATTCTCTGGTTGTTTGCGCGCACCCAAAAACCGCGCTGGGCGACCGGTGCTCTTTTCTGCATGCTTTACGGATTCGCGCGCTTTTTCACCGAATATTTCCGCGTACCTGATTGGGAAACGAGTTTTGCGGGTATTAGTATTTCGTCGGGCCAAGTATTAAGTGTGCCGATGATTTTGGTGGGCGCAGCGGTATTAATTTGGGCATATAAATATCAAGAGCAATATCAACAACCGCAAGTTACCGAAGTAACCGCGGCAGCGAAAACCAACAAGAAGCAAAACAAAAAGACAGCAAGGTAAAAATAATGACACAAAAAATTGTGCTCGCCAGCGGCAATGCGGGCAAGCTGCGCGAGTTCCAACAATTGTTATCCGGTTGTGGTTTTGAGGTTGTACCGCAATCAGATTTTAATCTGAGCAATGCCGACGAAACCGGCACTACCTTTGTTGAGAACGCGATTATTAAAGCGCGCCACGCCTGCCAACAAACTGGCTTGCCAGCGATTGCGGATGATTCTGGTATCGAGGTGGATGCACTTAACGGTCGTCCCGGTGTTTATTCCGCGCGCTATGCTGGCGATAACGCGAACGACGAAACCAACAACCAAAAATTGTTGCAAGAATTAACCGGCGTACACACTGAAAAACGCACTGCGCGCTATCACGCTGTGCTGGCATATATGCGCCACGCGGATGACCCAACGCCTATTCTCTGCCACGGTACGTGGGAGGGAATTATTTTAACTGAGCCGCGTGGTACGAGTGGTTTTGGCTATGACCCTTTATTCTTTGTGCCCACGCACAATTGTGCATCCGCAGAGTTAGATAAAGCTGAAAAAAATCGCATCAGTCATCGCGGTAAAGCCATGCAGGAATTGTTACAGAAAATAGCGCAGGTTTAATTAATCGATAGGGAAGATCATGAAAAAGTTTTTAATGCTGATAGTCATAGTCGCGGGTTTGGCTACTGCTGGCTATAGATTTTTACCGATAGATGCACAGCAAAAAGTCAATGCAGAAATAGCGCAGCTAAAAGGTACTCTACCTAAGGGTGAAGAAAGCTTAGATCCAAAGAAATATGTTTTAGAAATTCCAGATGAATCCCCTTCACTTCGCGCCAAGGGTTCAGCTGCGAAATCCAGTGAATCAGAAATTGCAAATGCTTACATGCAGCATTTGCAAGATATTCAGGTAATGGGTGAAGGTGAGGTGGTAAAAGTCTTGGCGGATGATAATAAAGGCAGCAAACACCAGCGCTTTATTTTGCGCGTGCCAGAAGGTTTTACCGTATTAGTTGCACACAATATTGACCTCGCCCCGCGCGTGGCAAATATCGTTACTGGTGATAAGGTTTCTTTTTACGGTGAGTATGTGTGGAACGAAAAAGGCGGTGTAATCCACTGGACGCATCACGATCCGCGTGGCCGGCATGTGTCGGGTTGGTTGAAGCATAATGGGATTACTTATCAGTAGATGATGAGCTGCAAGTTAAGGCGATGTTTGCGAGACCGTCGGAGGCAGGAAGCCGACGTCGAGCCTACATGGATGTACTTGCGGCGTGTCTCGGAAATGTCACCTTAGCTGGCAGCGGTGCCAGTTAAGAATTGTGAGCTAGTTTTTTCTTAATATTTTTTTGAGTTTTTTCATGCACCTACTTTTGCCTCCACTCTCACTCTACATTCATATTCCTTGGTGCATTCGAAAATGTCCCTATTGCGATTTCAATTCGCATCAGGCCAATAACGATATTCCAGAAGCGGAAT
>DAOORH010000451.1:0-2946 GCA_035389145.1 Cellvibrio sp. | reverse complement strand
ACTGACGAAGTGAAACCTCAACCCGCCACCGTGCAGGTTATGGATGAGAAGGGTAATTTAACCGAGCGCAAAATTATGGTGGGTATTAGTAGCCGCGTGCGTGTGCAAGTCTTAGAAGGTTTACAAGAAGGTGAAAAAATTGTGTCAGGCATGCGCCAGCAAGAAAAATCCAGTTCATCTAGCCAAGGCGCTATGCCGGGTGCACCTGGCGGCGGTGGCGGAGTGCGTCAAATGCGCTAAAGCGCAAATGTGTAGCTAGAACTTGAAGATCTTTTAATGTCTTATTTTGTGTTGAAAATTTATGGCTGACAAGCAACCGCTTATAAAATTAACTGGTGTGACTAAAACCTTCCGGAACGGGGATTTGTCTACGCGAGTTTTGCACGGCATTGATTTGGAAATTTATCCCGGTGAATTTGTGGCCATTATTGGTCAATCGGGATCGGGCAAATCTACCTTAATGAATATTCTCGGCTGCTTGGATAAGCCCAGCGAGGGCGAATATTATTTTGCAGGGAAAAACGTATCGAGTTTTGATGCAGATGAGTTGGCGCAATTACGTCGTGAGGCTTTTGGGTTTGTATTTCAAAGTTACAATTTATTGGCAGGCTCAACCGCCTGTGAAAACGTTGAAATGCCAGCGACCTATTCGGGTATGTTGCCAGACGAACGCCGTGAGCGTGCAGCAGAATTATTAAGTTCATTAGGGTTAAGCGCGCGTTTAGATCATCGCCCAACTCAATTGTCCGGTGGCCAACAGCAACGTGTTTCGATTGCTCGCGCGCTTATGAACGGTGGCCAAATTATTTTAGCCGACGAGCCTACCGGTGCTTTGGATAGTAATAGCGGCAAAGAAGTGATGAAGCTGCTGAAAAATTTATCGGAGCAAGGTCACACGATTATTTTGATTACGCACGATACGCATGTCGCGAATCATGCGCATCGCTTGATTGAAATTAGCGATGGTTTAATTGTGGGCGATCCCGGCCCCAGCGATGTTAGTAATACTCCCGTTCTTGAACCTAAATTACACGGTGAGCCGAGCCTTTCGACTGAAATACTAGAGGGCGCAAAAACGGCATTCCGTTCGTTGCGCAGTAATATTTTCCGTACCGTATTAACGCTTTTGGGGATTGTGATTGGTGTTGGTTCGGTTATCACCATGTTGGCAATTGGCGACGGCGCTAAAAAAGCGGTAGTGGATAGCATTAGCGCCATGGGGAGCAATTTGTTAATAGTGCGACCCGGTGGGCCAGAGCAACGGCGCGCATGGGAAATTAGAACGCTGGTGCCAGAAGACGTAAAAGCGATAAATGAATTGCCGCATGTTGCAGCAGCTTTGCCTGAACTTACTGGTAGTTACACCTTGCGCTATGGCAATGTGGATGTGAGTACTGATATTAATGCAACCGGTTTTAAATATCCCACGGTGCGCAAATGGGAAGTGGCATCGGGAACATTTTTCAATGAAGAAGATGAAAATACCTACGCAACTGTTGCGGTGCTAGGTACAACTGTTAAGAGAAAAATGTTTGGCGATGAAGATCCGCTCGGCAAATATATTATTGTGAATAATGTGTTGTTCCAAGTAATTGGCATTATGGCTGAGCGTGGTGCCGATGCGGGTGGGCAAGATCAAGACGATAAAGTCATGGTGCCCTATACCACAGGCAGCTTGCGAATTTTTGGGCGTCGTCATTTACGCAATGTCACTATTTCAGTTTCGGAAGAAACCCACATGCAGGATGTTCAAACATCGGTTTCATCATTATTAATGGAGCGTCACGGCACAGAAGATTTTACGATTCGAAATATGGCGTCACTGATTGATACTTTATCCGCAACTCAAAATACTATGACAATTTTGCTCGGCTCTATTGCGGCTATTTCGCTGTTGGTAGGCGGTATTGGAGTTATGAATATTATGCTGGTGAGTGTCACTGAACGTACGCGAGAAATTGGCGTGCGCATGGCAACGGGGGCGCGAGCGCGAAATATTATGCAGCAATTTTTAATTGAGGCGCTCGCGGTTTCCGCATTAGGTGGAATTATCGGCGTTATTTTAGGATTGCTTTGCGCTGCGTTAGTGGGGCGGTTTGGAATGCCAATTGATTATTCCATGGCGCCGGTGGTGCTCGCCTTTAGTTGTGCATTCTTTACCGGATTGATTTTTGGTTTTTTACCTGCGCGCAAAGCAGCGCGGTTAAACCCCGTTACCGCTTTAGCGTCGGAGTAACTCAGTGAAATTTAAACAGTGTATCGGTATTAGTTTAACGCTTGCGGTGTGCGTAAACCTCGCGGCTTGTTCTTCTATGGACAAGGTGCCTGAGGCAAAAATCGAATTTGCACCAGTATGGGAATATGCCCCGCAAGCTGAAGGTGCAGTCGCTATTGAAAAAGACTGGTGGCTAGCTTTTGAATCGGCACAACTCACGCAATTGGTAGCAGGCGCACAGCAAAAAAATCCTGATGTAGTGATAGCCGCAGAGCGCGTAAAACAAGCGGAATTGCAAATGAAAATTGCCAATTCCAGCTTGTTCCCATCGCTAGGATTAAATGCATCTACTAGAGAGAGCAAAAGTAAACCGGATGGTGGCGACTGGTTAACTTCAGATTCAAGCAGTGCAGGTTTATCGGCAAGTTATGAGGTTGACTTGTGGGGTGGCGAAATGGCTAGCCGTCACGCGTCAAAAGCGGGCTATAAATCGACTGTATTTTCTAACGAAGCCACACGCTTAAGTATTTCTGCGGGCGTCGCCACTGCGTGGTTCAACTATTTAGCGCTGCAGGAGCGTATTGCAACCACCAAGAAAAATATTGAGATTGCAGAACGCATTCAAAAAATTGTGGATTCGCTCTATCGCAATGGCGTTGCCAATGCGGCCGATGTGGCAGTACAAAAAACCAATTTGCTTTCGCAACAAAATGCACTCTTGCCGCTGCAAT
>DAOORH010000450.1:0-2950 GCA_035389145.1 Cellvibrio sp. | reverse complement strand
AATTAGCCGCTTTCACCTCGAAGTAGTTAATGTTCCACTCCTTACCAATCGATTTGAAGCGCAAGGTGTGGTTGCCTGCAGTCAGCGCAAAACTTGGGCTGGTGTAGGTTTTCCAGGTCTGCCAGCCGCCTGTGTTAGGCACAGCAAACGCATCCACTTTTACGCCATCCACAAGTACTTCAAAACCGGTACTGCCATTGGCGGTCGCCAAGCGATAGTCGATAGTGAAGTTGCCTGCAGTGGCGACTGACACTTTGAATTCGATGTAGTCATCGGTTTCAAAATGCCCAACGTCTTTACCACCGCCGGTATCGGTACAGTCTTCCAACTGAATGCCAGACATAGCGCTGTAGGCTTCCGCCTCCACTTTACCGGGTAGTGCGGCGTAGTTGATTTTGTTGGCGGCTTCATCGCTGCGGTAGCTTTCGTCTTCGGCATCTACGGCAACTACGCTGTAGTAATAAGTCGTGCCATCTACGGCGGTAGAATCAACATAGCTACTGGCTTTCACGCCTTCCGCCAAGACTGTTCCGCTGCTGGGTGTAAGACCACGGTAAACTTTGTAGCCAGTGAGGTCAGCTTCAGTATTGGCATTCCACAGTAGAGTAACGCTGCCGGTACCTTGTAACAGTGTCAAACCGGTGGGGCGCTTGGGCAGGGTATAAATGGTGGTTGGCGTGGTGGGTAAATACTTCGCCAAACCGCTATTTACGTCATAAGGCTGAGTCGCAAAGCTTTTGAACAGATTTTCAATATCTGTAACGGATGCCGTGGTGAAATCCACTTTGCCCGTCATATCCAATACGTCTTTACCTTCAACCGGTGCTTGGTCGATGAGGTACATTTCCGCCCAAGAATTTACGCTACCGTTGTCTTTAAAGGTGCCGCTAAAGGTATAACTTTGGCCGCCTTCAAGGGTGATGGCTTGATAAATGCCGCCGTTGATTTCACCGGTTACGCCGTCTGGACGAGTAATGCGCAAGACTGCTCCCTCACTGCCAACCGGTAACTTGCCCGCGCCGCTGTAGTTGAAATCAAGGTTTTCGCTGCCGCTGATGGTCAAGGTCGTCCAGTCAGTGCTAGCGCCAAAGTTGCCGTTTTTGATCACTTCTGCTTTGGTGGCATCGTTCACAATACTGATTTTGTCGTAGGTAATGTCTGGGTTTGCACCTGCGTTAGCGCCGGTTTTAATCACAAAGTAATAGGTTTTAGAGCCAGTGCCGCCCACTTTAATACTGGTGGCTTTCTTGGCGCAGGCATCCGCAAACGTAGAGTTCCAGTTGGCGCAATCCCACGTACTTGCCTTGGCAACTAAGCCAACACCGGTATCGTTGTTGGAGTTAATGGCGTTAGTCACCATGCCCCAAGTGCCTTTACCTTGGCCGCCCGCTGCGCTCACTAACTTATAAGCCCAGCTGGTAGAGGCCCAGTTGTAACCCGCATAGGTATCGTAAGTAGCGCGGGCAATTTTGCCGCCCAGCTCCAAACCGGCGGATTGCCAAGGTTGGAATTCGCCCATTAACAATGGCGTTTTAAGTGCAGTGATTTTGGTGTTCCAATCGCATACGCCGCTGGTACCAGTGGCGCCGCAACGCAGCCAATCGCGGTGAATGTCGTAATGGGTATCGTTAGGGCGATCGCCAAACAAACCGGGGTAGGGGTGCAATTCAAAGGCGACATTGGTCATGCCCTTGGCCACGGGGTCACCGTAAACTTCAATATTGCCGTAGTGGCTGGGCAGCATAACAATGTGTTTGCTGTCGATTTTACGGATGGTCTCGTACAGCTCGGTTACGCGTACCGCCATATCTTCAGCGGTTGAACCCCAAGGTTCATTGAGCGGGTCGTAAGCGGCAACTGCAGGTTCATCTTTATAGCGGGTGGCGATTTGTTCCCACAACCACTTGGTGCGGTCTTGGTATTCGCTGCTCGTCCAATACTTGTTTTGACCGGAGCAACCAGTGTGATCATTCGGAGTTTGTCCGCCGATTGCACCGTGCAAATCCAGAATTACATAGATGCCGCGTTTTTTAGCCTCGGCAATCGTCCAATCCAAATAGTGCCAAGCGTCTGCACGTAAGGTTTTGGGGTTCTTCTCGTCTTCAATCACATTCCACAAAATGGGCAGGCGAACGATGTTGAAACCAAAGGCTTGCAACTGATCCCAATCGCGTTCGGTGATCCAGCTATCGCGGAACAACTTAATCAAACGCTCTTTTTCGCTGTAGCCAAAACGCTCGGTGAGTTTGGCTTCCAGGGTGCATTGGTCAGTGACGCCGTTGCCGCCTTGGCCCATCATCCAGAATTCTTGTACTAACCAGTTACCGAGGTTGGTGCCTTTGAGATCAACCTTATTGCCGCTGGCTTTCACCCACTTGTTCCCGTCGGTACGCAACAGGGTTAAGCCTTCGCTGGGCGCAGAAGAGGATGAAGACGATGACGAGGAAACATTGCTCACTACCGAGCTGGATGAGTTGGAACTCGCTTGGCTGCTGGTAGAACTTGAACTGTCACCAGAAGACGATCCGCCGCCACAGGCGACCAGACCGAGAATACTTGCCGATGTAATAAGACTGAGTGCGCTCAGCCGTAGGCCGCGCGTGGCTATGTTATGCATTGTGAATACTCCGTTTTTATGGTTATTGCCTTAGGAGCGTGCATTCTTCCACTGCAGCAGAAAAGCCTGCGCCCGAGTAAACGTATTCGAACCCAGAATGCGAAGGTGGGAATTGGCACTGCGTTTGAGTGGGTTTATTCGAACGTGTTTGCGGGGGTCTAGGGCGACCAGAGCAGCGCCTAAAACCCGCGTAGATACTGGCTTAGGCGATGGGTCAGGGGGAAAATTAGACGTTTAGTCTTTCACACCACACATCTTAAAGAGACTGCTGGTGGCCACGGCAGAAAACGCCTCAAAACCACGTTTTTCAATGTAACTCTTATTTGCTTTAAT
>DAOORH010000449.1:0-2962 GCA_035389145.1 Cellvibrio sp. | reverse complement strand
GCGCTAAATGGCGCGCAACCAATTCGATGGTTTCACCGGCGCCAATTAAGAGCGCTGTATCTTGTTTTAAATCCGAAAAAATTTGCTGCGCCAAACTCACGGCAGCGTAGGCAACGGACACGGGGTTTTCGCCAATCGCTGTTTCAGTGCGCACGCGTTTAGCGATACTAAACACTTGCTGGAACGTAGTGTGCAGTTCGCCACCTACCGTGCCCGCTTCACAGGCAACCGCATAGGCTGATTTCATTTGACCAAGAATTTGCGGCTCGCCAAGCACCAAAGAATCCAAACCGCCTGCCACTTTCATCATATGGCGCACTGCTTCATCGCCCTCATAGCAGTAATAGCAATGGGCTAATTCATCGGCTTTGATATTGGTGTGAGCCACTAACCACGCGGTTAATTCATCTAACTCGCGCTCACTTTTGGCGTAAATTTCGGTGCGATTACAGGTGGATAAAATCGCCACCTCAGTCAAACCTGCTTGCTCAACTGCCGATTTCAGCGACGACTCCACCACCTCTGGCGCAAACGCCATACGCTCGCGAACTGACAGCGAGGCGGTGGTGTGGTTAATGCCGAATGCAAGTAGAGTCATAAAAGGTCGAAAAATCAGGGCTATGAAAGCAAAGGGCGGTATTGTCCGGCTCTGGCCGGACTATGACAAGGGGGAATTAACTGCCAAGGGTAAAAACCCGCAGAGACTCTACAGCACTCGTCATACCCGCGCAGGCGGGTATCCATGTTTTTAGGAGCTGGATGAGCTGCGCTGGTCTACGGCCCTCGCCTACGCGAGGATGACGATGAATAAGTTAAATCTCCGTATCCTTCGCAAACAAGTCTTTCAGCTCTTTACGCCCCTCCTCCACTACCTTCGCTAACGCGGTTGCATCGTTTTTCACCCTAGCCGACTTTCTCAGAATTTCTTCATCGTGCTCACGGAAGAGATCTATCGTATTTTGCGATTGCCCCTCGGTAAAGCCCAGCTCCAACAGGGTTTGCATGGCCGCCACCAAGCTCGACTCGTACATCTCTCGCACTGGCATGGCTACCCCTAAATCCACCAGCTGATAAGCGTGGTTACGGTCGCGAGCGCGCACAATTAACGAAACATCTGGAAACCGCTCTTTCACTTGACGCACTATTTTTAGCGAATCTTCCACACCGTCAGCCGCGACTACTAATACTTTGGCATCGCGAATACCCGCAGCCTCTAACAAATCCAGGCGCGAGGGATCGCCATAGTGGCTCTCTACCCCAAATTGCTTTAGGAACTCGATGTGATCGGCATTTTTATCAAGCGCGTTATAGGGGATGTTATTGGCAGTAAGAATACGACCAACAATCTGCCCAAAGCGACCAAAGCCGGCGATGATCACCTCCGGCCTATGCTCACTGGGTTTTTCAAGAGCAGTAACAGATTCTTGATGGCGCGCCATATCCGCTAGGGCTTTTTCTTGCAGGGTGAGGCGGCGAATCAAGCGATCAAACAAAATCACTAACGGGCCGGTGAGCGCCATAGAAATACCCACCACCAGCACAACATAGTTGGCAACATTCGCGGGCACAAAGTTTAATTCTTCCGCAGAAGCCATCAACACAAAGGCAAATTCGCCGCCCTGTGCCAGCATAATCCCCAGCAAAATACCTTCGCGAAACGAGAATTTGCGCACTTTTAGAATCAAAGCGATAACACTCACCTTCACCGCCATCAACGCCAAGGCTAGGAAAATCACCAATAAAGGATGCTCAAATAAGAGCTTCAAATTGAGTGACATGCCCACGGCGATAAAAAACAAACCAAGCAGCAGACCTTTGAAGGGTTCGATATCAGCCGCCAACTGGTGGCGGTAACTAGATTGCGCCAAGAGTAAACCTGCCAAGAATGCGCCCAAGCTCATGGACAACCCGACCAACAACATCAAGAGCGACACACCCAGCACTATGAGCAAACCCGCAGCGGTCAGAATTTCGCGACTACCGTATTTTGCTGCAAGTTTTAATACAGGGTCAAAGAGCACGCGAGCCGCAACAATCACCCCCAATACGGTTAACACACCCACCCACCACGGCAAGCGATGACCAGTTTCATCGGCCACTGGCGCCCAGCTGGCGAGCAATAACAGAATCGGGATAACCGCCATATCTTGGAACAAGAGCATAGAGAAGCCCTTGCGCCCCAAGGGTAAGCCCATGACTTTTTGCTCTTCCATTAAAGGAATTGCAAAGGCGGTAGATGAAAGCGCGAGAGTTAAACCAATAATAAAAGCCTGCTGCCAAGTGAGTGGAAAAAAAACCAGCAGTACCGCCGCAATTAGCAAAGCGCTCAACAACATTTGCAAGCCGCCGAGCAGGCCGACTTCAATTCGCATTTTCCATAATTGCTCTGGGTTAAGCTCAAGACCTATCACAAACAAGAGCATCACCACACCAAATTCCGATAAATGCAATGCCGCCTGTGGTTCAAAAATCAAACCCAAGACTTGCGGGCCAATCACCACGCCCGCAACCAAATAACCGAGTATGGCGCCTAAACCCCAACGCCGAAAAATCGGCACTGCGATAACGGCGGCGAGCAGGTAATAAATGGCATGCAGCAGGCTTTGATGTTGATCCACAAATAGCTCCTTAAAATCGAATGCTGAAGAATATATCACTCGCACTCACAGATGCAGGTGTTTATTATGTGCGCCCGCTGCGGTAGTGCTAAGATCCGTTGGCGCCAGACTTTTTTGCAACCGACATTTGCAACCGAAACTCTTCAGAATATTTTCAATGAAAGTGGTCTCACTTACATTTCTCTCATCGTTGCTTGGCTTTGCATTTTTGTGCGGCTTTGGTGCAGAGCTTTATGCGCAAACAACTACACCAGTTACCACCCAACAATCAGCGCAAACAGTGCAAGCTGCAGCACCGAAAACCGCCAAACCGCTTGAGCGCAAGTTCTCGCGCGATTCTCTTT
>DAOORH010000448.1:0-3006 GCA_035389145.1 Cellvibrio sp. | reverse complement strand
AGGTTTTACCTTCACCGGTACGCATCTCAGCAATACGACCTTCGTGCAAACTCATACCACCAATTAATTGCACATCGAAGTGGCGCATATTCATCACGCGACGGCTCGCCTCACGCACTACTGCAAACGCTTCTGGCAATAAATTATCGAGGGTTTCACCTTTTTGATAACGATCGCGAAATTCTTGTGTTTTTGCTTTTAGCTGTTCATCACTCAAAGCTTGCATTGCAGACTCTAGCGCATTAATTCGAACAACATTTTTACCCATGCGCTTAAGCTCGCGCTCGTTTTTTGAACCAAACAAAGACTTCAACAACTTGTTTAACATTTTTTTTACCATCAATTACAAAACGAAAAAGAGTAGCGTCAAGTAATGTTCAGCACGCTTACTCGACAGAAATTGGGGAGGCGTAAAGCCTAGGGGATAGAATTAGCGGCTAGCGGTATGAAGGTAGGTTGCGGGATCTACCACGCGACCATTTTTGTAGACTTCGAAGTGAACGTGAGGCGCCGTAGAGCGACCCGTTGAACCAACCAGCGCGATGATTTGGCCTTTCTTAACCACATCGCCCGTTTTTACTAAATTAATTTTATTGTGCGCGTAACGCGTCTCAAAACCCGCACCGTGACTAACCTCGATCAGGTTTCCATAATCATTGGTTAATGTCGATGAAGTAACTACGCCCGCCGCGACTGCAGTAATGGCAGTTCCAGCGGGAGCAGTAAAATCGATCCCCGAATGAAATTCTTGCTTGCCGTTAAATGGATCTGTGCGGTAACCAAAAGTCGATGACATATAGCCATTTTCTATCGGCAAAGTGTCGAATAAGGCTTCTACATCGAAACTGCGGGAGATAAGAATAGAATCTAGCGCTTTAAATTGCTGCTCACGATTTTGAACATGCTGCGATAGCTGATCAACTGCCAGTATAAAGTTCGCAGAGGCTGTGCTGCTAATATTCAGGTTATTTAGTGGGCCACCAATGCCGGGGGGCTGGCTAAAATCAAATTCGCCTTTATCTAATTTCGCGACTTTTGTAAGTCGCTCGCCTACTGCATCCAAACGCACCAAGCGCGCCTGTAATTCGGCTACTTTGGCGGTAAGCGCAGCGACTTGCCCTTCACTTTGCTTTTGGGATTTTTCAAGCTTGTCTTTTTGTTCTGCCTGGCTCGTGCCCCAGCTCAAGGCATCCGCATTAAAAGAATCTTTTTTGTCGAAGTTGACCAGCCAGTTGTAGCCCCAGGCTCCGACAACAGTTGGAATCCCCAATAAACAGACAGACAGCAACGCACGCGTCCAACCACCAAGGGTTAGGCTGCGGGTTTGGCCATGATCTGAATTGACGATGATAATTTTCATTTAACGATGATTTTTCACAAAGAGCCTAGCTCTACTGTAGTGGCAACAAGTGCTAATTCACAAAGCCTTGCCTGCGCACACAAAAAATATCACTTAAAAATCAGCAAGTTATAATAGCTGTATGATTTTTTAAGTATAAGCAAACCGAAAGCCGCGCACTCTTTTAGTACGCGGGGGCGAAATATCTCATAGTAGGGAGGTAATTTCCAACAAAAGTTGACTTGCTCTGCACAAAGAGAACAAGTCAATGTTGGATGCTAGGCAGCAGACGCTGCCTGAGAGTAGGCGATAGGAACATCAGAAGCTTCTTCAAAAGTCACATATTCCCATGCGTCTTTTTGCTCCATCAACAAACGCAAAGCGCGATTGTTCAATGAGTGACCAGACTTATGCGCACGGTATTCGCACAACAAACTGTTGCCCAGCAGATATAAATCGCCAATGGCATCCAGCACTTTATGCTTCACAAATTCATCTTCGTAACGCAAACCATCTTCATTCAAGATGCGATATTCATCGACCACAATAGCGTTATCCATACTGCCACCTTGCGCCAAACCTTTTGAGCGCAGGTATTCGATTTCATGCATAAAGCCAAAAGTACGGGCGCGGCTAATATCTTTTACGAAAGAGCCGCTGGAGAAATCGATGGTGGTTTCCAAATTGCGGCCTTGGAAAACAGGCAAATCGAACGCAATAGAAAAATTAACCTTAAAACCATCAAAGGGAAGGAAGCTAGCAACTTTATCGCCATCTTTAAGGGTTACTTCTTTGAGAACACGCACGAATTTTTTATACGCTGATTGCTCTTGAATTCCAGCAGACTGCAACAGGAACACAAAGGGGCCGGCACTGCCATCCATAATAGGAACTTCGGGAGCATCAAGCTCTACCACCGCATTATCAATACCCAAGCCAGCCATAGCAGAGAGTATGTGCTCTACGGTTGAGACCCGTACATCGCCGGCAATAAGGCAAGTGGACAAGGTAGTCTCACCGACATTATGAGCAGTCGCTTTGATTTCAACAGGGGGATTCAAATCGACACGGCGAAAAATAATACCGGTATCAATATCAGCAGGATGGAGCGTCAAATAGATTTTTTGACCAGTATGAAGGCCAACACCTGTCGCACGAATGGTGTTTTTGAGTGTTCGTTGTTTAATCATAATAGTTTGATCATGGAAGCAAGCCCTTAAAAATAAAGCGTGTTCAAAATACCCAAGCAGCGGGAAGCGCAGACTTCGGGGAATACTACCTGAGTATTCTGAACAAACCCTGACGGCCTAGCCCAGTCATCAGAGCTTAGCCATCAGAATTTTGTGGGGCCATAGTACCATATGAGCAACGACAGACCAGTTAAGCGATGCAATCGTCCCCATAGCTAATACTTAAAACTTACTAGCTTTAACCTAATACTTTGGGGCTAAACATCAATCCGCTTGGCGACGTAAAAATGCTGGAATATCAAGATACTCCAAATCTTTATCGGCCAAAGGCGCTGCTGCCACTGCATGCGAAGACGCGTTTGCACGCAAATGCGCTGGGCGATCCAAAGCGCTGTAGTCGATTTGACCTGAGCTGCGGCGAGTATTATCTATTACCACTTTGGTTGCCGCAGGTTTAGCAACTTCTTTTGGCGCTGG
>DAOORH010000447.1:0-3015 GCA_035389145.1 Cellvibrio sp. | reverse complement strand
CATGGCGGTAACCGCATAACGTCCTTTGGTGGTGAGTCGCATAGGAAAGACCTAATTAATTGAGCCAGAAGCTATATCCTACCATTTTACTCAACTATTAGTTGTTTTCCAACGCCTAAAAAGCTATGACTCTGTTTTTAAACAAGACTTTAGGGCCTAAGCTTTAATTCTGGCTCTTTTCATCCAGCTGCTTAGCAGCCTCACGCAAAGCATCAATTCCCGGCTCTAAACCAATGTTACCCACCACCTTATTGGTGTAGTAAACGTAGTTTTGCATAGCGGTTAATACACCGCGCAGGATATTCAGCTCCATTTGATCCATACGTACTCGGTTGTACATGCGGCGCAAGCGGGTCATAGTTTGCTTGGGGTTTTGCGGATCAAGAAAGCCCAGCCCAGCGAGGGTTTGCTCAAGATGTTCGTAGTAGTTTTCCAGAGCGCCTGAATCGGCCGGCGGCATATCCCAGCTGTGATTCGGCAGGGTTTTACCTTCAGTTTCCTTCAAAAATGCCATACGCACTTCATAGCAAATTACTTGTACTGCGGTAGCGAGGTTAAGCGATGAGTATTCTTCATTCGCAGGAATATGAACATGGTAATTACACTTATGCAGCTCTTCATTGGTCAAACCGCGATCCTCACGACCAAACACAATTGCCACCTCGTGCTGCCCGGCCTCTACCCAAACATTTTCGCCGCACTCGCGCGGATCTAGCAGCGGCCAAGGAATACGGCGCTCGCGGGCGCTCGTACCCACCACTAAAGAGCAGCCGCTAATCGCATCATCTAGAGTTTCAACAACTACCGCATTATCCAAAACATCGGTTGCACCTGCAGAGCGCCAAACCGCTTTATCCGATGGATACTCTTTTGGTGCAACCAAATAAAGACGTGAAAGCCCCATATTTTTCATGGCACGCGCCGCGCCGCCGATATTCCCTGGATGGGTGGTATTCACCAAGACGATACGGATATTGGCAAAGTTAGGGCTGGACATATTGGGATCTCACTGGCTCGAATTCAGACTAAACCGCACATGCATTAAGTCTAGGCGGCTAAAAAAGGCGCGCAGTGTAACAAATTGCAGCCAAAGGGCGCAGTTTCTCAAACAGCTTTTCTACCTCAGATATAGAAAGGCGAGCCTCAAATCACCGGCCAGGACCTAAAACACTATCGCTATGCTAGAACGCTCTTCCCAGCCATTGCGATTACAAGCAACATCCGCAATATAAAAGGAGGGTTTGCGCGCGCTCAAACTGTAAGCATACGCCTTAATAAAAGTGATGATCGCTTTCGTTAGGCAGTACAGAATATGCTTTCGGAGACAGCTATTTTTTAGTGGCGAAATACTAAAAAGAAGCAAAAGAACTAAAGTATTAACAAAAAGTTATAGAAAAAATACTACCTATCTCAAAAAAATATCCACATAAAATGTAATGGTTAAAAGCCCATTAAAGCGTGTAAGTCGCTGTAATAGCAATTAATTCAAATTGCACTGTACTATTCAAAAAGAGGTTATACACTTACTAGTGTCGCTGGTTTATCTGTCCAATGAGTTTGAAAAACAGTTAGATTGCAGATGGCTAGTAAAGATGGAGATAAGCACAACTGTTATAACGCTTTTAGTTGGCGAAAAAATGAAATACAGAATGCGTAAAAAAAATATGTAGTTTACTAATCTCAAAGTTATGGAAGCAGAGATAGCGCATGAATGCACCAGAGAATATTCTTTCAAAAGTAACTGCAAAAACTGCCATATCTGTTAACGGCGTTGCTTTAATACTCTGTGCTATCGGCATAGGTGTTATATTTTCTTGGCACAACATCCATAGCCTTGGTGAAAGCCGCAGCACAGTCATTCTAATGGCTTACAACACCGCCATATGCGTGACGGCGTCTGGCGTAGCACTTTTTGCACTCAAACAAAAAAAACTATGGGCAGTTAGAAGTCTCGCAACAATTATGGGATTGTTCGGCGGACTAACACTGCTTGAATTACTGGGTGGCACTAACCTCAATATTAATTATTGGTTCATGGACAAACAGACTGTCACCTTCGCCAACGGTGGCTTGATGTCACCGACCACAGCGATCTGTTTTTTACTGACCCCCATTTCGCTGTTACTGATAAGCCTCGAAAAAAACATTTTCATTATCCCTGCGATTTTTCTCAATCTCATCACTTTAACAATTACGCTAATTGCATTGCTTGGTCACGGTATAGGCATAGTGCCAGCCTTTGTCTGGCTGGGGATCAAAATGGCTCCACACACGGCCATTGGTTTGAGTTTATTTTCCTTGGCCATAATTACTTTAATCGCTCAAACCGCAATAGACGCATTTAATAGGCTTACCTTCTTCAAGCGAATAACAATAGGTTTTGGCTTTATGGCGATTCTAGTTATTGCCATCGGTTCAATAGCTTTTATGCAAATTCAAGCCGTCTCAACTATTGCCCACCAACTGTATACTGATCCAATACAAATTAATCATGCATCTATGCGCATTCAAGTAGAGATCAACTCTATTAATCGTCAGCTCAAAAATATTGCTATTGAACCCAGCATATCCTCGCGACACAATATTCCCGAAGAACTGGAGCTTGCCGAACAACGTATCCAACAAGACCTAGATTTTATTCGCAGCCGAGAGCTAGCATTAAGCGCTGAAACTAAAAAAATCGCATTGGGATTTTCTGAATGGAAAATGTATGTTCTTGAATCTTGCCAACTATTGAATCAAAAAGAGTTTGAACGTTATTCATTGCGTACGGTTTATTCTGGGCAAGAGCAAGTCATCGCTATAAGTAACATGCTGGAAAAAATTAGCTTACATGCGAAACAACATATCGCAGAACTTAACACCACAGTTGCCAACACTGAAAACGAAGCCAAAAAGTTAGTTGCTATCATTGTCTTTGGATTTTTAATAGTAGGCGTTAGCGTTGCCAGCCTTATAACCCGCAGCCTTACGTTGCAATTACAAACAATTCGCCAGACCATGCTCGACATAACC
>DAOORH010000446.1:0-3027 GCA_035389145.1 Cellvibrio sp. | reverse complement strand
TTCGTGCTATTGCAGAAGAAGGCTACAGCACGCCAACCCCAATTCAAGCCCAAGCTATTCCAGCTGTACTTAAAGGCGGCGATATTCTCGCAGGCGCCCAAACCGGTACCGGCAAAACAGCAGGTTTTACCCTGCCCTTGTTACAAAAACTCAGCGACAGCACCAAAGTTGTTGCAGGCCGCCGCCCAGTACGCGCCTTAATTCTTACCCCAACCCGTGAACTCGCTGCACAAGTGTTTGAAAGCGTGCGCACCTACGGTAAATATTTACCTCTGCGCGCAACTGTTGTTTTCGGTGGCGTAAGCATTAATCCTCAAATGATGAAACTGCGCGGCGGCGTGGATATTCTAGTTGCAACCCCCGGTCGTCTGCTCGACTTGGTTCAACAAAATGCCGTTAGCTTAAAAGAAGTTGAAGTTTTAATTTTGGATGAAGCCGACCGCATGTTGGATATGGGTTTTATTCATGACATTAAACGTGTTTTAGCCTTGCTACCAAAACAACGTCAAAACTTATTATTCTCCGCAACCTTTTCTAACGAAATTAAAGATCTTGCAGACAAGTTACTGAACAAACCTGCCTTGATCGAAGTTGCCCGCCGCAATACCGCCAGCGAGCGCATTGAGCAAACAGTTCATCCCGTTGATCGCAATCGTAAGCGTGAACTGCTATCGCATTTGATTAAAGACGGCGATTGGCAGCAGGTATTAATTTTCACCCGCACCAAACATGGCGCGAATAAATTAACTGAACAGCTTGCGACCGATGGCATTAGTGCCGCTGCGATTCACGGCAACAAAAGCCAAGGCGCTCGTACTAAAGCGTTGGAAGATTTTAAACGCGGCGCCATTCGCGCATTGGTTGCTACCGATATTGCCGCGCGCGGTATTGATATTGACCAATTGCCGCACGTAGTGAATTACGAGTTGCCCAATGTGCCGGAAGATTATGTGCATCGTATTGGCCGTACTGGCCGCGCCGAAAGTGAAGGGATTGCAATTTCTTTGGTATGCGTGGATGAAGAAAAGTTTTTGCGCGATATCGAAAAATTAATTAAGCGTGATATTCCGAGAGAAGTTCTTGCGGGATTCGAGCCAGACCCAACTATTAAAGCAGAACCGATTGTATTGGGCCGCAGCATGACCATTGGTAGAAATAACGGCGGCGGTAATAATGGCGGCGCACGTAGACCTGCGCTGGGCGCAAAACCAAAACCCAAAACATCTGGCAATGGTGGCGGCAATAACAGTGCAAATCCTTCTGGCAAAAAACCGCAAGGCGCAACGCGTAGAAGTAAGCCACAAAAACCAGTAATTAAAATGGGTTAAGTGCTATTTGCATTTTAAAATCCACATAAAAAACCGCTAAGTGATTAGCGGTTTTTTATGCGTTGAAAACAATTAGTTGCTACCGTTGCAATTCGTACTTACGCATTTTTTCTACGAGTGTGGTTCTGCGAATACATAACTTATCTGCCGCGCGCGCGACAACGCCACCACAATCATTCAATGCCTGCTGAATTAAACTCATTTCTAAATTAGTAATATATTCGCGTAAATCTATACCTTGATCAGGTAAGAGCGGATTATCGTTCATGTTTACATAACCTGTATTCGCCTGAGATACAGAAGCTGAAGTGGGAGCAAAGTCTTCGTCGCTCACATCTACATGACGATATTTTGCAGGTAAATCCTGCACTCCAATCACACCATAAGGGTGAATAATCGCCATACGTTCAACCAAGTTAGCCAACTCGCGTACATTACCGCTCCACTCGTGCTGGCAGAGCGATAAAATAGCAGCAGAATTGAAACGGATAGAACCGCGCTGCTCATTTTCCATACGGGTTACTAATTCGTTTATCAACAAGGGAATATCTTCAGAGCGCTCTTTAAGCGATGGCAATTCGATAGGAAAAACATTCAAGCGATAATACAAATCTTCACGAAAGGTATTCTCGGTAATCATAGATTCTAAATTGCGGTGGGTAGCGGCAATAATTCGTACATCGACATTTTGGGTTTTATTGCTGCCAACACGCTCAAAACAACGCTCTTGCAACACCCGCAAAATTTTAACTTGCATGGTGAGTGGCATATCGCCAATTTCATCTAAAAATAAAGTGCCACCTTCCGCCAACTCAAAGCGCCCTGCACGAGAGTTTATCGCTCCAGTGAAGGCACCTTTTTCGTGACCGAACAATTCACTCTCTAACAGCTCGGCGGGAATAGCACCGCAATTTACCGGCACAAAAGGCTTGTCTCTGCGCGGTGAGTTGTAGTGTAGGTTGCGCGCCACCACTTCTTTACCGGTTCCAGATTCACCGGTAATTAACACGGAGACATCTTTTTCAGCAACCTGCGCCATCATCTCGCGCACATTTTGAATCTCACGGCTGGTACCCACAAGGCTACGAAACAAATGCACTGGACGACGCTGTGGCTGGCGTTTACTACTAGATTGCGCTTCGCGGTAGAGCTGAGCGCGATGCAAAGTATCAATCAGCTTATTGTACGTAGGGGGGATAGGTAGAGACGCAATAATCATGTGACGCAACAGGTCTTCCAAACCATCTTCGCTGGGCGGGTTTTCCCCAATCAGCACTACGGCAAGTTCATCATTCCAATCACGGATATTTTTTAGCAGCTGTTCGAAACTGAGTTTGGATTGCGCAAAATCACCAATAAAGACCGCAATATAATCTTCACCTTTATTCTCGCTTTGCACCAAGTCTTGCCAGTTTTTTGAGTTCGTGGTGAGCGTTGTTTCGCTTAAAAACTCTAATAACACTTTTAAATCGTGTTGGCGCGATTCATTGTCATCAATGACTAAAACCTTGTTGTTACGCCACATGCCCTATCAACCTTTTTAGATATGCAAATAGATTGCAATTTGCGAGTTTGAACCGGTGCTATGCCGGAGCTATGACTATTAATGCTTAGGTTTAGACGAGGATAGGTGGCGAGTCAAATTAATGGCAGGAATAAACAGGGTATTTTTTCAGATGAGTAGAAAAGCGGTGATTTT
>DAOORH010000445.1:0-3035 GCA_035389145.1 Cellvibrio sp. | reverse complement strand
CTGCCCTGCCGCTCTTGCTGGTATCTTCTAGGCGTACTACGCGTTCTTTCACAACGGCTAGGTCGCGCCAGTCGTGGCTGCCGTCTTTATTGCGGTCGGGGAATTTGGTGTTTTGTGCACTTTTTTCTGGCGCTAATTCTTCATGCAAAAACTTACGGCGATCTTCAACCGTAGTGAACTTCATTGAGGGTTGCTCCCACTTTGGGTAGCCGCGGATATCGAATTCTGAGTTGTTACTGCGCTCGGTAATGGCCGCCCAAATACGGCCTTTGTCATCGACATTAATGCCAACCGTATCGCTCAATAGTTTTTCAGAGGCCCAGAGCTTTGCAGTTAAGCCGGGGGCAAGGGTTACGCTCACTTGTTGCTCAATATTGTGCGCCGTCTCAGCCGCCTCTTTGGTAGAGATGCGGGTAATTTCAAGCGCATTGGCATTGATGGCGGCGGGGGCTTGAGCTTGCTGCGCGCTGGGCACCTTGCCAGAGCAACTGCTGAGGAGCGCAAGCGAGACAACCAAGCTTGGGTTAAGGATATGGCGCGACAATAGAACGGTTAAGGGTTTCTGCTTCATGGGCTGCTCACGGGGCTTTATGATTATTAATACTAATTGTATGACAAACTTATAGGCAAAAAGAGTATAGGCTAGCTAAAGCCAGTAGAAACTAAATTTGACGTTAATTAACACAAGATGGCCTGTATGCAATAACCGAGATTCCCATTCATGTAAGCTTAAGAAGCTTACGACTAGTATTCACGGGCATTTGTAGGTGTTTTACCCTCAATCTGTTTACTCTATTTAAAGGAACTTATGAAATGAAAAAGATGATTGCATTTTTGGCCTTGAGCTTTGTAGTAGCCCCTGCGTTTGCAGAGAAAAATTGCGAAGAGTTGAAGTCTGAAATTGGCGCTAAGCTGGAAGCAAAAGGTGTTAAAGGCTATACGTTGGATATAATCGCAACCGAAGAAGTGAAAGACCAAAAAGTCATTGGTAGTTGCGAAGCGGGTAAAAAGAAAATTACTTACAAGAAAGACTGATACAAAATGCACGATTAATACGAAAAAGGGGAAGCCGTAGTGCTTCCCCATTTTTGTTGTTCTGTTGTTCTGTTGTTCTGTTGTTCTTTAGGATGCTATTTATTCTGCGATTTGCACGGAATCATAAACCACCACTTTGCTCCACAAATGGCTGCAATCTTCAATAAATTTTAAGTGGGTAGGGTGAACTTGGTAAACCTGTTCATCGGCTTCGTTATCAAAAAAGGCTAACCAGGATAAGCCGTAGCTGGAATCTATAACGTCGCGATCTTCAGTGGCAGCAGGAAGGCTAATGTGAAACCCTTTAATGGTTCCAATACTTGTTAGAGTCTTAGCGCCGCGAATCAATTGCGCCAAATCTTCTTTGGAATCAGGGTTTTTCAACCAGAAATAAACATGGTGTGCTAGTGTGGAAATAGAGCCGCTCATAAATGTTCCTGTTGGTTTGCGTGGTTTAGATTTGTAGGGGCACTCTTACGGTTAGCTAACCATCGGTTTTGTGTTCATTGTCTCAAGCATTTTTAAACGTTTTAGAATCGTCGCTTCAATACCTGCAGCATCCAAGCCTTGAGCAATAAGTTGTTGCGCATGATTGGCGTGATCGACAAAGGTGTCGTTCAGACCAAGATGCAAAATCGGCATCACATAACCTTGGTTGGCAAGGTATTCGCTCACTGCGGAACCCGCACCACCGGCGATGGCATTCTCTTCGATGGTAACGATTAAGTTATGGCTGTTGGCCATGCGTTCAATCAATTCTTCATCTAGTGGTTTTACAAAGCGCATATCGCACACGCTGGCATTAAGCTTTTCCGCCGCGAGTTGTGCATTGGCGAGCAAAGTGCCGAAGCAGAGGACCGCCACGTGTTTGCCTTCGCGCACCACGCGGCCTTTACCGATGGGTAAGGGCGTAAACGCTTTTTCAATCTGTATGCCTGTGCCGGTTCCGCGCGGGTAGCGCACTGCTGCGGGGCCGGGGTATTGGTAGGCGGTGTACAGCAGTTGACGACATTCATTTTCGTCGCTGGGTGCAGCAATCAGCATATTGGGGATGCAACGCAAAAAGCTCAAATCAAAACTGCCCGCATGGGTGGGGCCGTCTTCGCCTACTAAGCCAGCGCGGTCGATGGCGAAGGTGACATCCAGATTTTGCAGCGCAACATCGTGTACCAATTGATCGTAAGCGCGCTGTAAAAAAGTAGAGTAGATTGCGACGACTGGCTTTTGGCCTTCGCATGCCATGCCCGCAGCCAGGGTGACAGCGTGTTGCTCAGCAATGGCGACATCGTAAAAACGGTCTGGGTATTGCGCCGCAAAATCCACCATGCCAGAGCCTTCGCACATAGCGGGGGTTATGCCGACTAAGCGTTCATCTTGCGCGGCCATATCGCACAGCCAATCGCCAAACACTTGCTGAAATTTGATTTTGCTGGGCGAAGCAACTGCTTTTTTCGGTTCGATTTTATTGAGCGCGTGGTAGCCAACAGGGTCTAATTCCGCCGGCTCAAAGCCTTTGCCCTTTTGGGTAATGATATGCAGCAGCTTGGGGCCTTTAATATCACGCAGATTGCGCAAATAGCTCACCAAATCGCTCAGGTCGTGGCCATTGATAGGGCCAACATAGTTAAAACCCATTTCTTCAAACAGGGTGCCGGGCGACATAAAGCCTTTAAAATGCTCTTCGGTCTTGCGTGCAAATTCCCATGCTGAAGGGATTTTTGTGAGCACTTTTTTGCTGCCTTCGCGTAGGCCGTTATAAAACTTGCTCGCCCAAATTTTAGAGAGATAAGTCGCCAAACCGCCCACGTTTGGGGAGATAGACATGTTGTTATCGTTGAGGATCACCAACATATCGGTTTCGGTGTGCGCCGCGTGGTTTAAAGCTTCAAAAGCCATACCTGCAGTCATAGCGCCATCGCCGATAATGGCGACAGATTTGCGGCAGTTCGCAGCCATTTCGTTGCCAATCGCCATGCCGAGTGCGGCGGAAATCGAGGTGC
>DAOORH010000444.1:0-3060 GCA_035389145.1 Cellvibrio sp. | reverse complement strand
TAGAGCAGTTAAAGAAAAGTAATGTGCAGCAACCCTTGCCAGATTTCACCGGTTCTGCGGCAATGGTAAAAGAATATTTGCGTCAAAAGGATCGCTTGGCTTTTAGTCGCCAAGGGGGCGGTCAATGAAGAAAGTGATCGTCTTCATTCTATTAGTTGTTCTACTCGCGCTCTGGGGCTTGGGCGTTATTTTGCCCGATGCAGGCTATGTGTTAGTGATCCTCGGCCAAAAATCGCTGGAAACAAGTTTGTGGTTTGCGTGTTTTGCTATTTTGGGGGTTGCGCTGAGTTGGTGGTTGCTCACTCGTTTTGTGCGTGTTGGTTGGTCGCTGGCGCAGCGTCTTACGGATTTTTTTGTGTTCGGTACTACCGAACGTGCTAGTAAGCGAGCGGCCAGCGGCCTAATCGATTTTTTATCCGGTGATTGGTTACAGGCGCGCAAAAAATTAATGCGCACCGCCAGTAAAGTAGAATCGCCCTTGGTGAATTATTTGGCGGCTGCGCGCGCGAGTTATGAATTGGGCGATCAAGAAGACGCCTTAAAAATTCTGAGCGATGCACAAAAAAAATACGCCAGCTTTGCCATACCTATTGGTATCGCCCAAGCCAAAATGGAAATGCGCAATGGCCGCTATGAGCAAGCCAAAGCCATTCTAGTTGGCCTACAAATAAAAGCGCCGAGAAATCACTTAGTGCTTAATTGTTTGCGCGAGCTGTATGAATCGCGTCAAGATTGGGTTGCACTCGGCGCGGTCTTTCCATTGATTAAAAAATATAAAGTGTGTTCCGTTGCCGATACCTTGGAGATGGAAGGCTTTATAGCCATTGGTCAACTGCAGTTTGCGGGCGAAGCTGCACAGCGTTTGGCTTTGTCAGATCGCTTGCATGAATTGCGTAAAGCTTGGAGTAAAACCCCTAGCTATCAACAGCGCGTACCGCGAGTGGTTGGCGCTTACGCCAAAGCCTTGATTGATAATTTACAGGATCATGAAGCTGAACTAATTTTGCGCAAAACCTTGGGTAAAACCTGGGATGATAGTTTGATTGATTTGTACGGCCTGTTGCGCGTTGCTGATCTTGCCGAAGTCATTCGCACGGCTGAAACCTGGTTGAAATATTATCCGCAGAGCGCCAATTTATTGCGCGCTCTTGGCCGTTTGAATTTGCGCAACCACCTCTGGGGTTTAGCGCGCGATTATTTTCAGCGCAGTTTAGCAGTGCAACAAAATGCAGAAACTTTTGCAGAGTTAGCGCGTTTGTTAAATAGCTTGGGTGATACGCAACGCAGTATGGAAGTCTATCAAGCCGCGCTGCAGTTATCGGTTCCCGTATTGCCAGATTTGCCGCAGCCGACTAAGTCTTATTAATTCAATGGCCGTTTCAATTGTAGGAGCGGCTTTAGCCGCGAAGCGCCACGACATTCGCGGCTAAAGCCGCTCCTACGGTGTTAGTTTGTCTTGGCCGGCATAGCAATATGTACATTTAGCCAGTAGAATTCACGCCATTCCCATCCTAGTGTAAATGCTCATGGAACTCTCACATCTCCTGCAAGGCCTCAATGACGCTCAGCGCGAGGCGGTATCTGCGCCTGCGTGCAATCAACTGATTCTGGCCGGTGCTGGCAGCGGTAAAACCCGCGTGCTGGTGCATCGCATCGCTTGGTTAATTCAGGTTGAACAGCTTTCGCCTTACTCGATTATGGCGGTGACCTTTACCAATAAAGCTGCACGCGAAATGCGTGCGCGGTTGGATGAACTCTTCAGTGAGAACCACAAGCACGTAAACACCCGCAATATGTGGGTTGGAACCTTCCACGGTATCGCGCACCGCATTCTCAAAGCCCATTGGCAAGACGCCAATCTGCCGCAGAATTTCCAGATTTTAGACAGCGACGATCAGTTGCGTTTGATTAAGCGCGTTTACGCCAACTTGAATTTGAGCGATGAAAAATGGCCATTCAAGCAGGCGCAGTGGTATATCAACGGGCAAAAAGATGAAGGCTTGCGCCCGCAGCATATTCAAGAAACTGCGGATCCCTTTGTGCGTACTATGTTGCAGGTCTATCGCGCCTATGAGGCCGATTGTCAGCGCGGTGGCATGGTGGATTTTGCTGAGATTTTATTGCGTGCCCACGAACTATGGCTCAACAAGCCGCACATTCTTGAGCACTACCGCAATCGCTTTCCGTTTGTGTTGGTCGATGAGTTTCAAGATACCAACAGCGTGCAATACGCATGGTTGCGTATGCTGGCAGGCAGCACATCCTGCGTGACGGCAGTGGGCGATGATGACCAATCCATCTATGGTTGGCGCGGCGCCAAGATCGAAAATATCCAACGTTTTACCCAAGATTTCAGCCATACCCAAACCATTCGCTTGGAGCAGAACTATCGCTCTACGGGAAATATCTTGCAGGCAGCAAATGGGGTGATTGCTCATAACTCCGGTCGCTTGGGCAAAAAATTGTGGACCGAAGATGAAAAAGGCGAACCTATTTCGCTCTACGCCGCCTACAACGAACAAGACGAAGCGCGTTTTATTGTGGAGCGCATTCAGGATTGGGTGCGCAAAGGCAATCCCAATAATTCTTGCGCGATTTTATACCGCTCGAATGCGCAGTCGCGGGTGCTTGAAGAGGCGCTCTTGCGCGAAGGTATGGCTTATCGCATTTACGGCGGCCAGCGCTTTTATGACCGATTGGAAATTAAAAATGCCGTTGCCTATATGCGCCTGATTAGCAATCGTCACGATGACGCGGGCTTTGAGCGTGTGATCAATACGCCTACGCGGGGCATCGGCGGCAAAACCGTGGACGATATCCGTGAGTTTGCGCGCGAGCAAAATTGCTCTCTCTGGCATGCGGCGGAACAAATGCTAGCGAACCGCGTATTTACGGCCCGTGCTGGCAATGCGGTGCAGAGTTTCTTGAATGTCATCAATAAGTTAGCGACTGATGCCAATCAGATTGATGTTCGTGGCGATGTGCTCAGCCTTGACCAAATCGCCCAAAAAGTTATCGAAGATACGGGCCTTTTGGCCTTTCATCAAAACGAAAAAGGCG
>DAOORH010000443.1:0-3067 GCA_035389145.1 Cellvibrio sp. | reverse complement strand
TAACGGCAATAAACATCCACCACCGCTTATCCTCTATTTGAAGCCCATCTTTTCGGACATCTAAATACGCGTGTTCGCAAGCATTCGATAGCGCTTCTATACAGCCTTTATAAAGCTTTCGCTTCCTTTGGCTATCAACACTAGAATCAATTTTTTCAAGTAGTTTCCCTGCTATAGCTCCTTCGGCCCGTGTATCGCTTACAGCCTCCCAACACCTAACATTCTGTGCCTGATGAACGTTTCGTGTAGATTGACCAATCAAAGAATAAAAGCCAATTTTATTAAGTATAGACTCAGCTGTTTGATTTTTTTTACCAAACTTATCCGTAGAAATTTTGGGGTACGATGCTTGTAATCTATGGGCGCCAAAATGTTTTACAAGCCTATCCGTCTCAGCTAATAGCATTAATCCTCCAGCAGCAGTAATTATTACCGTGTGACGAAAGCAAATAAATGCACCTTGCTGGCTTGCTGCAGCACTCCGTAGCTTCCCAATAAACTCCATTAATTCAGTATGATTACTTGGTCGATAAAGATCTATCACCGCAGGCGCAGTAATTTTAAGTGGTTTTAGCTTATCCCTTTTCTCGCTATGCCCACGCTTATCTTTGCCCTTTGTGTCGCCTGAACCATGATTTTTTCTAGCTTTTTTGAGCTTGTGAGCCATTATAATGGAAAAGTACATTAGTCGTTTGGCTGTTTTTTTCTTCAAACTATGGTGTCCTTTCTTCTAAGTGTGAATACCTATAACAAACAACTATCGATAAATCATTGCCCATGTATTAAAGATTTATCACGTAAAGATTACTTCTCGTCAATCTATCAATTCGTCTTCCATCTAAATTTAATATATTGCTTACAACCCACAATCACGCTGCCTTTCTGGCAAGGCTTAAAAGTTAAATTTTCTTTCACTTGTTTTAGTGCTGCTGCATCTAAATCTTCAAAGCCACTGCTGCGGTGAATTTCGCCGCGCTGCACTACGCCAGCTTTGTTAATACTTAATTCCAAACCAACAAAACCCTCCGCACCTAATTTTTCTGCGCCCGCGGGTATTGCAGCTACGCCTTTGCAGCGTGGGGCTGACGCGTAATACAAAGACGGGGCGAGTTTCACTTCTTCAGGAGCGACTTTGGTTTCAATTTTTTGAGTGTCAGCGATAGCGGCAGCAGGTATTGTTGGGTCTATTGCTTCTGTAGGTGCTAATGTTACGTCAGCCGCTTTTGGTTTAGCCGAACCTCCAGTTACAGCATCACTGATTCTACTTTCCAGCTTTTTTGCCGCTTCTGCATCAGCAGCAGCTTGTTGCGCGGCCAATATTTCTTCCGGTAGAGGAGCATTGATATCGACTATAGGCATACCAAGTTGTGGCGCTTGCTCATTGACAATTTTCACACATTCTTCGTTAGGTAGCCCTTCATACATGGCTAAACCCACGGCAGCGGTTGGAGCATAAATATCAACATTGACAAACTCGGCAGTAAGTTTTCTTGCTTTAACGTGCCAGAAGCCAATAAAGAAACATATGTGAATAAAAATAACGACACCAATACCAAACCTTAAACGGCTTTTCTTACTCATTACACTAAACGCTGACATGCAAATCTTTCTCTAAATAATAAAATTAATGTTTACGGCGTGCCGATGCAATATTCGGTAGCTGGTTTAGTTTGGTGAGTATGCGGCTCAATTCATCGAAACTGCGAATTTCTGCAGTCACTTGCATATCTACTGTATTTTTGCGTTTGTCCGATAGCGTTTGCAGCGCGCTGATATTAATACGCTCGTTGTCGAGCAAGGTCGTAATATCGCGCAACAAACCATAGCGGTCATAGGCTTCAATAATAATATCCACCGAGTACGAACTCTGCGGTGTATTACCCCACTCCACTTTAATAATACGTTGCGGCTCATCGGTCTGTAATTGCAAAATATTGCTGCAATCTTGGCGATGAATGGAAACGCCTTTGCCTAAAGTGATAAAACCGGTAATAGCATCGCCAGGAACCGGATTACAACAGTTGGCGATTTGCGTGAGCAAATTACCGACGCCCTCGATATAAAAATCTGAATCTTTTTTCTGCGCGGGCGATTTTGCTTTAAACGGAATTAGCGGCTGTTGTGGGTCAGCTTCATCCAATTGTTTTTGTGCCGCATTTAACACTTGGCCAACGCCAATATCGCTGGCGCCCACTGCGCAATACAAATCATCCAACGAATTGAATTTTAATTTTTTGGCGAGGTTATCGAATTCTAAATCCAACAGCGCCAAACGTTTAAATTCACGGTCGAGCAAGGCTTGGCCTTCCGCGATATTTTGATCGCGCGCCTGCATTTTGAACCAGTGCTGAATTTTCGCGCGCGCGCGCGCGGTGTTCACATAACCGAGCGCGGGGTTTAACCAATCGCGGCTCGGTGCTTCACGCTTGCCGGTGAGAATTTCTACTTGATCCGCATTATTTAATTGGTAGTTCAACGGCACTATGCGGTTGTTCACTTTCGCACCGCGACAGTGATGACCAACATCAGTATGAATACGATACGCGAAATCTAGCGGCGTTGCAGTGCGAGGCAAATCCACGACGTGGCCATCCGGCGTGAACACGTATAAGCGATCTTGATCCACCGCGCGCAAGTCGTCTTGCAGTTGCGCGCTATCGCCGCCCAACTCTTCGTGCCATTCGAGCACTTGCCGCAACCAAGCAATTTTTTGTTCGTAGCTATCTTGCGCTTCATTGGTATCTGTACCCTTGTAACGCCAATGTGCGCATACACCGAGTTCAGATTCTTCGTGCATTTCAAAGGTGCGAATTTGTACTTCTAAAACTTTATTGTCTGGCCCCCACACCGCGGTGTGCAATGAGCGGTAGCCGTTCTCTTTGGGCGAGGCGATATAGTCGTCAAACTCGTGCGGAATATTTCGCCACAGGCTGTGCACAATGCCGAGTACCGCGTA
The DNA here is from genome assembly GCA_035389145.1 of Cellvibrio sp. GTDB lineage: Bacteria > Pseudomonadota > Gammaproteobacteria > Pseudomonadales > Cellvibrionaceae > Cellvibrio. The sequence goes on along the minus strand of DAOORH010000443.1, from coordinate 111 downwards.
GCAATCACGCACGCTGGGCACGAGTATGCGCACGGCGCGAATATCGTAAACCTGCGAGAAGGGAATATCTTTGCGCTTCATTTTGCGCCAGATACTGTAAATATGTTTCGC
>DAOORH010000442.1:0-3075 GCA_035389145.1 Cellvibrio sp. | reverse complement strand
CAAAATATTGCCGTATTTATCGCCATCCAAAAATAGACCGAAATCGACTTGTTTAATCACGCGCAGGCGATTCATTTGACCAATGTTAATCATGTTTAACCTTTTGTTTACAGGGCATAATGGGCGCTATTGTAAGGCCTGCGCCTGATTATTGCTGATTAAAATAGAGTAGATGGTTTATGGAATTGTTTTCGTTTGATGCTCAAGGGCGTCATTTTGCAGTGGTACTGGATTTTGACTTGCGTTTGGAACGTTTGTTTATTGATCAAACACTTATGTCGGTAAAACCCTTGGGCGATTCAACCAGCGTGCATGTGTTTGAGGATGCTCAGTTTGGCCGGTCTCAGTTGAGCTTTAGCATTAACCCTCAATCACAATCGGCGCACTATCATTTGCAGCCAAGCAGTTCTGAACCTATTGCCGGTGAGACGGAGCTGAGCGAACCGGCCAAACTTATGGTATCTAGTGCAAGCGAAGGTAAGGCTTCATTGGCAAAGGGGCGTCAAATCAATTTTATTGTATTGGGTGGAATCGCCTTAAAATTATTCCAAACTGTGAAAGTGGTGAAGGTAGCGCTTGTTGCAGCTTCGGTAGCCGTTTACAGCGTGATCTTTACTGTTGAGTTCGCGCTGGCCTTGGTTGCTGTACTCATGTTCCATGAATATGGTCATGTACGCGCCATGAAAAAATTCGGTATTCCCACCAAAGGCTTTTATTTGATCCCTTTTTTGGGCGGCATTGCGGTTGGCGAAAAGGCTAAAACCCAATGGGAATCGCTGTATATCTCGATGATGGGGCCGGTTTATGGGTTGATCATGACCGCGATTTTTTTCGTAATCTTCTTAGTTACCGGCAGTCACTTTTGTGGCTTGGTTGCGGCGACCAGTGCGTTGCTCAATTTGTTCAACCTTTTACCCATTCACCCTTTGGATGGCGGCCAAGTGGTTAAAGCCTTGGTTTTTTCGCGCCGTAATCAAGTTGCACTATTTCTATTTTTGGGGATATCCGCTGTTTGCCTCTATGCCGCATGGGCATTTGGGTTCTACTTCCTGTGCTTCTTTATTGTGATTGGTGTGGTGGATATCATCACCAACTGGTCTATGCCTATCTCGGCGGATATGACACCCCTCAAGACCTACGGTATCTGGTTTTCTTTAGTGTGGTACTTGGCGGTCACGCTCGCCTTTATCGCGATGATCATGCTGCTGGTGGCTGCTCAAGTGCCTGGTGCAGAGATCGTCACCAAAATATTGAGTTCATAAGCTCTATGGTATTTAATGTATTTATATGGACATTAATTGAAAAAATGTACTATTATGGATTTAATGGCTAATCCGGTATAGGTTCTTGTTTCGTGCATCTTGGCGGTTTAAGCCCAATATCTTTCAAGCTTAACAATCACAGCTGGGGGTACATTATGATTGCGCTCGCTCAAACTTTACCCGCACACGCTGCTCAAGCAGCCGTGGGTACAGCACTGAATATTATGGATAAGTGGAACTGCTCAGAAAAAGAGAAAATGGCGCTGTTGGGCGTTGGGCGTTCTACCCTGCATAAATACCAAGTGGCTCCCGCTAGTGCACGGCTATCGCCCGATTTGTTAGAGCGCATTAGCTACCTGCTAAATATTCATGCGGTATTGCGTATCCTCTTTGAGAACCCAGAAAACCAATACGGTTTTTTGCGCATGCCCAATAAAAATGCTTTCTTCAATGGCAAAGCGCCTATGGAGATTTTAAGCTCAGGGTTGATGAGTGCGCTCTATGAAGTGCATCGCCATTTGGATGCGATTCGCGATGGACAATTTGCCTGAGGCAAATAGGGAATTAATGATAAATGGATATTAAGTCTATTCCTCAGGTGACATTTTTTAATCAAACGGCCTATCGATTAATCCCCAGCAAGTATCCGCCTAAATCACTGTTTGATGATGTTGCCAATCACGAAGAGTTTGAAATTCTTTTTGCTATTCAAGAACTCACCAATCCTCGCATTCGCAATGAAGTTGGTAATTTAAATCGTGTGCCTGCGCAAGAGCGCCCTTATGGTATTCGCGGTTGCAACTATGCATTAGGCCCTTTTGTACATTTAAATCCAGCGGGGTCGCGTTTCTCAAATGGTGACTTCGGTGTTTATTACGCTGCTGAAGATGTACAAGCTGCAATCGCTGAAACTCGACACCATCAGCAGAATTATTTTTCTGGCATAACGGGGTTAAAGTTTGATCGCTTAAGCATGCGTTGCTTAAAAACGCAATTTACCGCGAGCTTGCGCGATATTCGCGGCGATGCTTTTAAAGAGCATGAGTGCTACAACAAAGATAATTATTCAATCTCGCAGCAGTTGGGCGCTTCTTTAAAAATTAATAATGATGCAGGCCTAACCTATACCTCTGTGCGCTTGGCTACCAAAACCTGCTACGCATTGTTCTCCCCCAGCGTGATCAAAGACATTATTCAAACCACTCATTATGAATATATTTGGGATGGCGAAAAAATTGTGGTTGCGCTTGAAACTACAGAAGTGGTTTTATAATTTTCCTTTGCGTGCGTTAAACACTTCACATGCCTCCTTCTTTAATGATGATTATGGCGTCATTTTTTTGTGAAGCGCATCAATCTCCTCTTCGTGATTGTTACCAAAAGTAAGCTACCGATTAAAAATTGCGTATCTAATATTTAATCCGCTAGAATCAAAGGTGGCTATCAGGTGTGGCTATGATAATTTGATAACAAATTAAAAGGAAAAGCTATGAACAGCAAAACACATCAAATTCTATTTTCCAAAAAAATTCTAACCTCATTTATCGGTGCTATTGGTTTATCTTTACTTACGCAAACGGTCGCAGCACAAATCGGTAGTGCAAGTGTTCAGGGTATTATTGCCGCTCAGCTACAACCGCAACCCGGTGTTGAAGTTATCGCCAAAAATGTTGATAACGGTTATACCTTTCGCGCAGTTACTCAAAAAGATGGCTCCTACACCTTTAAGGGTTTAGCCCCGGGTAACTATCAAATATTTTTGCAAGATACCGCTGGTAAATCACCAGAGGCGCTGGTATTAAAAGTTGGCCAA
>DAOORH010000441.1:0-3078 GCA_035389145.1 Cellvibrio sp. | reverse complement strand
AGCTCATTTAGTCAAGGTCAGGATTATGATCATTGGCGGCTGGCTACTTATCTGCCAGCCGTGCTTTGCGCTGGGCAAAGAAATCGAAACCAGTTTAAGCCTACTGGTTATTATTGGTGGATTATTAATCATTCAAACAATTCTAATTGCAGGCTTGCAGCGCAGCCGCTTAAAAAATAAAGCCGCTAAAAATCTGTTGAAGCTTCACCAAAAAGAGCTGGAAGATAAAATTCAAGAGCGTACCCAAAGCCTACACCACAAAAATACCGAATTAGAAACCGCCATTCAAAACCATAAAACCATTGCCGTGCAATTGCAGGATACCAAACGTCACCTGCAAACCATGATTAACTCGGTGCCCGATATATTGGTTGGTGTAGCCGCTGACGGTAAAGTTACCTATTGGAATATTGCCGCCTTTGAAAGAACCGGGGTGGCCTTTGATAAGGCGTTAGGTACACATATTCTAACGGCGCTGCCACAACTACCGCTTTCTGCTGAAGAACTTGCAGAGATTATTAAAAGCCAACAGCCTTTTATCAATCGACAATTACAGCAAGTTGAAAATGAAGAACCGCGCTTTTACGATTTGCGGATTTATCCTTTAATCAGTGGGCAAGCGGCTAATAATCAAACCTCAGGCGCTGTTATCCAGTTGAAAGATGTAACCCAACGGGTGCAACTGGAAAATATGATGATACAAAATGAAAAGATGTCATCGCTCGGTGAGTTAGCCGCTGGTATTGCACATGAAATGAATAACCCACTGGGTGTGATCTTGCATAACGTACAGAATATTATTCGGCGCACATCGCCCAATTTAACCGCAAACATGAAAGTGGCAAAAGAACATAATGTAGATCTAGACCTGGTTGCTGAGTATTTGGCAACGCGTGAAATCCCTCAATTTCTGAGCAACATCAAAGAAGCTGGTGAACGTGCAGGAAAAATTATTACCAACATGTTGGAATTTTCCCATAGTAATCATGCAGAAAAAAACTGGGTAGATTTACCAAAGTTAATCCTGCAATCCATTGAGTTTAATCGCAATGCCGGTTTTGTAGAGCACAGCAAAATGGCAGACATCAAGGTGCTAACTCATTTCAGTCCAGACCTGCCTTTGATTTATGCCTCTGCAGCAGAGTTACAGCAAGTTTTTTTAAACTTACTGCGCAATGCATATCAAGCCCTGATTTCTGACGATTACAAACACGCAGATGAACTGCACGTAGACATCAGTGTACACACCAAAAAATCAGAGATCATTATTGAGATAAAGGATAATGGCCCCGGAATAAAAGAAGCCGTTAAAGACCATATTTTTGAACCCTTTTTTACGACTAAAGAAGTTGACAAAGGCACGGGGCTGGGTTTATCCGTCAGCTACTTTATTATTACCGAACATCACAAAGGCAAAATCAGCGTAAGTTCCCATTACGGTAAAGGCGCCACTTTCAAAATTCGCTTACCACTTACCGGCGAGCGCCAAATCTCACTCGATATTTAGTAGTTCACTTATGACACAAAGACAATACACCACCGCAGAATACCAAGCCCAACTCGCCGAAAAAATTGCTATTTTCAAACAAGATTTTGCAGAATTTAGTATTCCCGAACCTAGCATATTTGAATCGACTGAAAAACATTTCCGCATGCGTGCTGAGTTTCGTATTTGGCACAAAGGCCCAGTATCAACCTACTGCATGTTCAGCGACGATGAATTCAAACGCGCTTACGATATAAGTGAGTTTCCTATCGGCTCTGAGCTCATGAATCGTTTGATGACCGAGCTGATGGACGAGATCAACTCAAACGAGCTCTTGCGCACCAAACTATTCCAAATTGATTTTTTAACAACCCTTAGCGGCCAAGCCTTAATCTCACTGATTTATCATCGCAAACTAGATGATGAATGGGCGCAAGCTGCGCGTGAACTGCAAACCAAACTGAATATTTATATTATTGGTCGCAGCAAAGGCCAAAAAATCGTGGTCGAACAGGATTTTGTTATCGAACAATTGAATGTTGATGGAAAGGAATTTCATTACCAACAAATAGAATCTGGCTTCACTCAGCCGAATGCCGGTGTATGCGAAAAAATGCTGACGTGGGCTGTTACTAACAGCAGGAATTGGGGCGGAGATTTAATCGAGCTTTACTGCGGTAATGGCAACTTTACATTGCCGCTCGCGCAGAACTTTAACCGCGTACTCGCAACCGAGCTGGCAAAGCCATCCGTAAAGTCGGCGCTTTATAATATGGAATTAAACGACGTTAGCAATGTGGCAATTGCTCGCCTTTCTAGTGAAGACTTTTCGCAAGCTATGGATAAAGTACGCAGTTTTAGACGTTTGGAGGAAATAGATTTAGATAGCTATAAATTCACCAGCATTTTTGTAGACCCGCCGCGCTCAGGAATGGATCCGCATACCACATCTATTACTCAGCGTTACGAAAACATTATGTATATCTCTTGTAATCCGGTAACCCTGCGCGAAAACCTAAAAATAATGACGCAGACACATGAGATAACCAATGTAGCTCTATTCGACCAATTTCCGTACACACATCATCTGGAAGTAGGTGTGACGCTGAAAAAGAAATAACCTGAACAGCGGAAAAGTACAAAAAACACTTTTCCGCTGCGCTCGTATTACTCGTCAAACATTTGGATCATATAACCCGTTTTAATCGCCTCTGCCATAGCTTTATCTGCAGCAACCACACGCGGATCACCCGTTAAATTGCTCGGCACTAACTTGCGCTTTTCAATCTCGATTTCAGTAAAGCCTGCGCGCATTAGATACACCTTGCACAACTGCTCAGCACCAAACAAATCGATAAAGTTGATATAAACAATAAACGGCACCACCTGTCCTTCTTTTACACCATCACGGTCTTTTTTGGCTTTGGCATTTACGGAAAAAATATACATAAGAACATCCCAATGGAATTATGTGTAGGTTGGGCAGCAATGCCCAACGGTCAAATATTTGTTGGACATCATTGCTGCCCAACCTACAAAAATTAAATCGTCATTATCACGCGCAATGAATCCAAGCGTAACTTGGCTTGCGA
>DAOORH010000440.1:1697-3079 GCA_035389145.1 Cellvibrio sp. | reverse complement strand
TTTATTCATTTTCCATCCTTATTATTAAGTCAAACTAAAACAATTAAAAACTCGACCCACCTCTTCCGCAATAATCCTAGCCCCCGCCTCCACCACACTCGCATCCTGACAATAGGTCACTCTTATACACTCATGACTATGCTGCCATTCTTCTTCCAACCCTGGAAAAAAGTGATGCCCGGAAATCACCAACACACCGCGCGCTTTCAACCGCTGGTAAAGCTCTTCACTCGTAATGGGCAAATCTTTAAACCACAACCACAAAAATATCGCGCCTTCGGGTTTGTGAATTCGGTACGGCAAGTCACCTAGGTGATGTTTAAAAATACGAACTGCATTTTCCATTTTATCGCGATAGAAGGGCGCAACTATTTCGCGGCTGAGTTTCAGAATTTTTCCATCCACTAATAAATGCTTGGCGAGAGCGGGGCCAAAGTTTCCGCAGGCTAAATTTAAAATGGTGTTGGCCTTGGCGAAGGCGTTTATCACCGTGGGATTCGCAATCACAATGCCAGTGCGTGCGCCGGGCAAACCTAACTTGGAAAGGCTCAATACCAAAATCGTATTTTGATTCCAATGGGGTTTGATATCCGCAAATAAAATATTGGGGAAAGGTGTGCCGTAGGCGCCATCCACAATTAACGGGACATTGTGTTCTTGCGCGAGTTGATCGAGGTGATCTAACTCTTCATCGCTCAGTACATTACCGGTAGGATTGGTGGGGCGCGATACGCAAATAGCGCCCGTGGTTTCGGTGATATGCAGTTTCGAGAAATCCACATGGTATTTAAAAAAGCCATCATCTAATAATTCAATGCTGGGGCGCGTAGCGGTGAAAAAGTTATCGCTAATGCCAAGATCGTTGTAGCCCAAATATTCTGGCGCGAGCGGGAATTGAATTTGCTTTTTTACGCCGTTTTCGTAATCACCAGCGAACATATTAAAGAGCACGAAAAACGCGGATTGGCTACCGTTGCTGAGCGCAATATTGTCGCGGGTGAGCGGCCAACCGTATTCGCTGCTGAGTATATTGGCAATTGCATCCAAGACTTCTTGGTCGCCTTGTGGAGGTTGATAGACGCCAAGCAATTGGTGAGCTTGTTGCGGGTCTTGCAGAGTTTGCTCAAGGGCTTCGGCAAAGGCTTCTTCCATCGCCGGAATACGCGCGGGGTTGCCGCCGCCCATAAAAATCATATTGGGATTAGTGCGCAGGGCGTCGCCCAAGTCATCCATTAATTGAACTATACCGGGAACTATGCCCGCGTTACCGCTGAGCTTGGTGCCGAACCGAGAAAATTGCATGTGAGTATCCGCGCTTGCAAAACGAAAGCGGCAATCTAACGCGGAATGGGCAGAATGGGAATGAATTTGGAAATGAAGAT